>NZ_JBHWVM010000067.1:0-44219 GCF_042736805.1 Streptomyces sp. NPDC060031 | reverse complement strand
GTCGCAATCCACACCGAACCCGGAAGGCCCTCACCCGTTCAAGACTCCTCAGCCGAGACCTCGATCACCCGTCCACAACCTCCCGGGGCAATACAACTAGGGCGTCGGCAGCTCCGCGAAATCGGCGACGAGTGCGCGGTGGTGGCCGGCCGTCCCGAGCGCCAGCGAGTCGGCCTTGGCGCGCTTGAGGTAGAGGTGGGCCGGGTGTTCCCAGGTCATGCCGATGCCCCCGTGCAGCTGGACGCATTCCTCGGCGGCGCGGACGGCGACGCCCGAACAGTAGGCCTGGGCCACCGCGACCGTCAGCGGCGCGTCGGCAGCGCCGGTGGCGAGCGCGTCGGCGGCGGCCCGGGCCGCGGCGCGGGCCGAGGCGACGTCGAGCCAGAGCTGCGCGAGTCGGTGCTTGAGGGCCTGGAAGGAGCCGACGGGCCGGTTGAACTGGTGGCGGCCCCGGACGTATCCGACGGTCTCCGTCAGGCACCACTCGGCCAGCCCGAGCTGCTCCGACGCGAGCAGCCCGGCCCCGGAGAGCAGTGCTCCGGCGATGGCCGCCCGGGCGGTGGCCGGGTCGGCGAGCCGGGTGCCGGCCGACGCGTCGAGGGTGACGGTGGCGAGCGGCCGGGTCAGGTCCAGCGGGACCAGCGCGGCCACCGCCGCGGACGCGGCCGGCACGGCGTACAGCCCGGTGTCGGCGAGGACCAGCAGCACATCGGCGGCCACCGCGTCGGCGACGGAGGTGACGGCGCCGGTCAGCACCCCGCCACCGGAGTCCCGTACCGCCGCGGGCAGCGGCGCGCCGGGAGCCAGTGTCAGCGGCACGGCCGGTACGCAGATCTGCCGCCCGGCGGCCAGCTCGCGCAGCAGCGCGCCCACTTCGTCCGTTCCGGGGTCGCAGCCGAGCAGGATCTCGGTGGCCAGCACGGCGCTCGTCAGGTACGGGACGGGCGCGACGGCCCGGCCGAGCTCCTCCAGGACCACGGCCGCCTCCCGGTGGCTCGCGCCCTGGCCGCCGAGCTTCTCCGGTACGAGGAGTCCGGCGGTGCCGATCCCGGCGGCGAGGGTGCCCCACAGGGCCGGGTCGTGCGGGCGGCCGGTCTCGGCCCGGGCGAGGATGCCCGCGGGGTCGCAGCGGTCGGCGAGGAGGGAGCGTACCGCGGACCTGAGCTCTTCCTCGGTCTCGGAGTAGAGCAGGTCGAGGGTGGCGCTCGGCACGCTCGGCACGGTCGGCTCCGTCGGCTCAGGCAGCCCTGTCGGCTTTGTCATCGGGCGAGCTCCTTCCATGCGAGGTCCTTGTCGTCGCGCGGCTCGGGGGGCAGGCCGAGGACGCGTTCGGCGACGATGTTGAGGAGGATTTCGCTGGTGCCGCCCTCGATGCTGTTGCCCTTGGCGCGCAGGTAGCGGTATCCGGCGTCGCGGCCGGTGAAGTCGACCAGTTCGGGGCGGCGCATGGTCCAGTCCCCGTACAGGAGGCCCTCCTCGCCGAGGAGCTCCACTTCCAGTGCGCTGATCTGCTGGTTGAGGCAGGCGAAGGTGAGCTTCATCCCCGAGCCCTCCGGGCCTGGCTGGCCGGCGACGAGCTGCTGGCGCAGCCGCTCGCCGGTGAGCCGGGCGACCTCCGCCTCGACCCACAGTTCCAGCAGGCGCTGGTGCAGCGCGTGGGTGCGCAGTTCGGGCCGCTCGCGCCAGGCGTCGACGACGGGTGCGATCATGCCGCCCTCGCGCGGGATCCGCATGCCGCCGATGGAGACGCGCTCGTTCATCAGGGTGGTGCGGGCGACCGCCCAGCCCTGGCCGACGGCGCCGAGGCGCTGGGAGTCGGGGATGCGGACGCCGGTGAGGAAGACCTCGTTGAACTCGGCCTCGCCGGTGATCTGGCGCAGCGGCCGCACCTCGACGCCGGGGGCGTGCATGTCGCAGAGGAAGTACGTGATGCCCTGGTGCTTGGGGAGCGCGGGGTCGGTGCGGGCGATCAGGATGGCCCAGCGGGCGGTGTGGGCGCTGGATGTCCACACCTTCTGCCCGTCCACGATCCAGTCGCCGGTCGCCTCCTCGCGCACGGCGCGGGTGGCGAGGGCGGCGAGGTCGGAGCCGGCGCCCGGCTCGCTGAAGAGCTGGCACCAGACCTCTTCGCCGGTCCACAGGGGGCGCAGGAAGCGTCGCTTCTGCTCCTCGGTGCCGTACGCGAGGATCGTGGGCGCGGCCATGCCGAGGCCGATGCCGATGCGGCGCGGGTCGTTGTCGGGGGCGCCGGCCGCCTCCAGCTCGGCGTCGACGACGGCCTGCAGCGAGCGGGGGGCGCCGAGGCCACCGAGGCCCTCGGGGTAGTGGACCCAGGCGAGGCCGGCGTCGAAGCGGGCGCGCAGGAAGTCGGTGCGGGCCGCGTCCGCTCCCGAACGGGGCCGGTGGGCGACGAGCAGTTCGGCTGCGCGGGCGCGCAGTTCCTCGGCGGTGACGGTCATCGGGCACCGCCGTCCGGGGCCGGGTCGGAGGTCCGGCCCAGGGCCGGTACGACGACCAGCCGGCCGGTCGTGGTCCCGTCGGCGAGGCGCTGGACGGCGTCGGCGGCCCCGGCGAGCGGGACCCGCTCGCTGACCAGCGGCTTGATGGCGCCCTCGGCGGCGAGGCGGGTGAGCTCGGCGTGGCAGGCGCCGATCGAGGCGGGTTCCTTGGTGGCGTACAGCCCCCAGTGGAGACCGAGGACCGAGTAGTTCTTCACCAGCGCGTGGTTGAGGGCGGGGGCGGGGATGGTGCCGCTCGCGAAGCCGACGACGACGATCCGGCCCTCGAAGGCCACGCATTTGGCGGAGGCGGTGTAGGCGTCGCCGCCGACCGGGTCGTAGACGACGTCGGCGCCGCGTCCCGCGGTGAACTCCTTCACGCGGGAGACCAGGTCCTCGCTCGTGCGGTCGATGACGAGGTCGCAGCCGAGTTCCTCGGCGGTACGGGCCTTCGCCTTGCCTCCGACGACCCCGATGACGGTGGCGCCGGCGGCCTTGCCGAGCTGGACGGCGGCGCTGCCGACCCCGCCGGCGGCGGCGTGCACGAGCAGGGTCTCGCCGGCTTGCAGCCGGGCCCGGCGGTGCAGGCCGAACCAGCCGGTCTGGTAGCCGATGTGCAGGGCGGCCGCCTCGGCGTCGTCGAGGGTGTCGGGCGCGGGGAGCAGGGCGCGCGCGGGGGCGGTGACGTACTCGGCGAAGCCGCCGTGCGGCAGGCTCGGGTTGGCGATGACGCGGCGGCCGTCCTCGGTTTCGCCGCAGATCTCCACGCCGGGGGTGAAGGGCAGGGGCGGGCGGATCTGGTACTGGCCGCGCACGAGCAGGGCGTCGGGGAAGTTGACGTTGGCGGCGAGCACCCTGAGCTTCACCTCGCCCTCGCCGGGCACCGGTTCGGGAACCTCCTCGAGGCGCATGGCCTCTCGGGGCTCGCCGGGGGTATGTACTCGCCATGCCTGCATCCGGGGCCTCCAGCCGCCGTCGAGGAACCACGCTCGGCGGCATACTAAGCGGTCGCTTGTGTCGTTGGGAACCCGGCCGCCGCACCCGGCCGCCCGGAACCGGGCACATCGGGCCCCGTGCGGACACGGGCATGGTGATCTGGAGGCGGGCACGCTATCGATGGGCCCATGCGTTCCCCCGATAGCAGCCCGTCCGGCACGCCCCGACTGCCCAGCCTGCCCGGCCTGCCCGCTCCGCCGCCGCTCGGCGCCGCCGCCCTGCCGCCGGGCACGTACGCGGGCCGAGTGGTGCTCGTGACCGGCGGCGGCACCGGGCTGGGCAAGGCCATCGCCACCGAGTTCGCGCGGCTCGGCGCCGACCTGGTGATCGCGGGGCGCCGGGCCGAGCAGTTGAAATCGGCGCGGGAGGAGCTCGCCGCCGTACCGGGCGCGGGCCGGGTGACCGCGGCCGTCTGCGACATCCGGGATCCGGAGCGGGTCGCGGCGGCCTTCGACGCGGCCGGTGCGGCTTTCGGACTACCGGACGTACTGGTCAACAACGCGGCCGCCAACTTCCCCTGCCCGGCGGAGGACCTGTCCCCGAACGCCTGGCGGGCGGTCGTCGACATCACCCTGACGGGCACCTGGTTCATGACCCGCGAGTTCGGCCGGCGCCACCTCGCCGCGGGCAGCGCCGGGTCGATCGTGAACATCGGCGCCTCGTACGCCTGGACCGGCGGTCCGGGCTTCGCCCACAGCGCGGCGGCGAAGGCCGGTGTGAAGAACCTGGTGGAGACGCTCGCCGTCGAGTGGGGCCCGTACGGCATCCAGATCAACGGCCTGGTCCCCGGACTGTTCCCGCACGCCGACATGACCGAGGACATCCGCGGCGGCCTGGAACGGGCCGCGCCCGACGCCAAGGACCACCGTCAGCCCGCCCTGCGGGTCGGCGCCCCGCGCGAACTGGGCTGGGCGGCCACCTTCCTGGCCTCGCCGTACGCCCGGTTCATCACGGGACACACCCTGGTGGTGGACGGCGCGAACTGGCAGCGCCGGTCCCTGGTGAACCCCGAGGTGCTCCCCGTCCGGGAGCAGTTGGGCCGCGGCCCCTTCACGCTGCCGCCGCCTGCCGGGTAGCGCACCCACCCCGCGCCCCGCGTTGTCAGTGGCCCGGGGCACCATGGCCCGTATGACCCTCGCGGAACTGACCCTCGCCCAGTGGCGCTCCTTCGACCTGGCGGCCGCCCGGCGGCTGGCCCGGGAGGCCGCGGCGGACGTGGGCGGCCGGGTGCGCCTGGTCGAGACCGTCGAGCACCTCGGCGCCCCGCTGCACCGCGCGCTCGTCGAGCGGGACGGGCGGGAGTTCGCCCTGATACCGGGCGGGCGGGTGCGGCTCGGTTTCGACCTGGAGGCGTGGCAGCCGACGCCGGAGCAGGTCGCGGACTACGCCGAGTGCCTGGCAGAGGATTTCGCCTGGTCGCCCGACATCAAGGCCCATCTCGCCGATGAGCTCAGCCCGCCCCGGACCGTGGAGCTCGCCGCCGTGCTCATGGCGGTCGAGGCGGAGGAACTGACCGGGCCTCCGGCCGACATGCCCGGGGTCCTGGCGGCGCGCGGGCTGCGGATGCCCGACCCCGACGAGTGGGAGCACGCCTGCGGGGCCGGCGCCACGACGCTGTTCCGGTGGGGCGACGCGTACCCCCTCGACGCCGCTCCGTACGGCGGCGGGGACGGCGGCGCCACCGGGCCGCGGCTCGAGCGGAACGCCTTGGGGCTGCGCATCGCGTACGACGTCTACACCGCCGAGCTGAGCAGCGGCGGGCGCGCCGTGCACGGCGGGGACGGCGGCGAGGCCGTCTGCGGCGGCTACGGCAGGCTGCGGGAATGGCTGCCGCTGGCCACCGCCAACATCAACCCCGCCATGGCCGAGTTCGTCCACGGACCGGACGGGGAGGACGTCATCGACTCGTTCTCGGTCCGCCCCGTCCTCAGCCTCCGGTGAAGCGCGGGGGCCGGCGCGCGGCCTTGGCGGTGTAGCCCTCCCGGCAGTCGTCCGAGGTGAGGGTGAGGGCCGCGGTCATCGCGACGCGGTCGAGGGCGGCGGGCAGGGCGGCGTCCGCGTAGCCGTCGATCGCGCGCTTGATGCCCTGGACCGCGAGCGGGGCGTTCGCCGCGATCTCCGCCGCCACCGACCGGGAAGTCTGCGCCAAGTCCTCTGGCGGGACCACCAGTTGGACCAGGTTCAGCCGCTCCGCCGTGGCCGCGTCGATCCGGCGTCCGGTCAGCGCGAGGAACTTGGCCCAGCCCGCGCCCGCCTCACGGGCTACGCGCAGGTCTCCGCCCGCGTCCACGGCCACGCCCAAGCCGGCTTCCGGCAGGGCGAAGACGGCGTCGTCCGCCGCCACCCGGATGTCGGCCATCAGGGCCAGCTCGAAGCCGAAGCCCAGGCAGTACCCCTGGACCGCGGCCACCACCGGCTGCGGGAGGCGGGCCAGGACCGCGAAGCGCTCGTGGACCCAGCGGATGCCCTCGTAGTAGTTGCGGGTCCGCTCCGCCGGGGTCTCCCCCGCGATCGCGCCGCCCGGGGCCGTCACGTCGATGCCCGCGCAGAACGCCCGGCCCTCGGCCCGCAGCAGGACCACCCGTATCTCGGTGTCGAAGCGGATCCTGTCTGCCAGCAGGCCCAGTTGGCGCGTGGACTCCCAGCTCCAGCCGTTGAGCTTGTCCGGCCGGCACAGGGTGAGGAGCCCGATCCCGTCCGCGACGTCCAGACGGATCCGCTCCTCCCCCTCCGCGATCTCCGTGCTGATGGTGTCGATCACCCCGTCACCTTAGGGGGCGCCGATCAGCGCGGGAAGACCTCGAACGGCACCGCGGGGCGGCCGCCGAACCGTGCCGCCGCCTGCTGGGCGTTGCCCGTCAGGAAGGTGCGCACGTACTCCTCGGGGTCCTGGTCGGTGAGCACCTCGATGTACGCCTTGTGCTCCAGCAGGGACTTGACCGAACGCTCCAGGCCGGGCCCGGCGTCGACCGCGTGGGTCGGGGTGCTGGAGCCGGCCACCGCCACCCAGCGCACCCCGTTCCAGGGCTCCAGGCCCTGCTCGGCGATGAGTTCGGGGAAGATCCACCGGTTGCCCGCGTCACTGGCCGCGTCCAGGGTGGCCCGGCCGACGGCCTTGTGGTCGGGGGTGTTCCAGAAACCGCCGCCGCCCACCCCGCCCCAGGTGTCGCGGTGGTTGAGGGTGATCACCAGCTCCGGGCGGTGTCGGCGGATCGCGGCCGCGATGTCCCGGCGCAGGCCCAGGCCGTACTCGACGATCCCGTCACGGTGGTCGAGGAACTCGACCTCGCGGACCCCGACCACGGCCGCGCTCGCGCGCTGCTCCGCCTCGCGCAGCGCGGCGCAGGTTTCGGGAGCGACGGTGTCGATGCCGGCCTCGCCGCGCGTGGCGAGGAGGTAGACGACCTCCCGGCCCCCGTCCGTCCAGTCCGCGACGGCGGCCGCGCAGCCGTACTCCAGGTCGTCGGGGTGGGCGACGACGGCGAGGGCGCGCGTCCAGTCGGTGGGCATGGGCTGCAAGGGCGCGAGCTGGTCGCGTTGTTGTTCGCTCATACGCCGCACAATAAGCGAGTGCTGGCGGGGGCGTTGTCAGACCCGGCGGCTACGGTGCCCCCATGACGGATTTCGTATTGGTACCAGGCGTTTGGCTCGGTTCGTGGGCGTGGGAGGAGGTGGCGGCGCACCTGCGCGGAGCCGGTCACGGCGCCCACCCCGTCACGCTGTCCGGAGTCGCCGAGAAGCGGGGGGTGACGGCGGGGCAGCAGACCCATGTCCAGGACATAGTCGAGGAGATAGAGCGCCGGGATCTGCGCGACGTCGTCCTGGTCGGACACAGCTACGCGGGCATTCCCGTCGGGCAGGCCGCCGAGCGGATCGGCGACCGGCTGGGACGGGTGGTGTTCGTCGATGCCAATGTTCCGACGGACGGCGAGTCGTTCGTCTCCGGTTGGTGGGAGGGCCCGGCGAGCATGGAGGCCGAGCTCGCGGGGAACGGCGGCTTCTGGGCTCCGCGGACCGCCGACGAATACGAAGGCCAGGACCTCACCGATGAGCAGATAGCCCGCATCGTGAACGGCTCGACGCCGCACCCCGGCGCCACGCTGTCCGAGCCGGCCGTGCTGGCTCGGCCGCTCGGCGATCTTCCGGCGACGTACATCAAGTGCCTGCTGGACGGCTCCGAGCCGAGCGAGGACGTGGCCAAGCTGCTCACGAGCGAGCACTGGCGGCTCGTCGAGATGGACACCGGCCACTGGCCGATGTTCTCCCGGCCCGCCGAACTCGCGCGGATCCTCCTCGACGAGGCCTGAACCGGGCCCGGGCCCGGGCCGGACGTGATCGGGCGGCCGGGCCCGGGTGCGTGCGGCGGGAGCCCTCGCCGGCTACCGGGCCACGTCGTCCCGTACGAGGGCCAGCAGACGGTCGAGTACGCGCGGGCCGCCCGCCCGGACGCCGTCGTGCTCGAACTCGTCGGTGACCCAGGTCCGCAGGCCCCGGATCGCGCGCGCCGTCTCCAGGGAGTGCCCGGTGTCCACGTAGAGGTCGTCGTGGTAGACGGCGGCGGCCACCGGCACCTCGTTGGCGGCGAGCCCGGCCGGGTCGTAGAGGGCCGGCCAGCCGGTACGGGCGGCCAGCAGCTCGGCGGTCTCGCGCAGCGGGGCCAGGGCCGGGTCGGCGGCGAAGTGCCAGGGGTGGACGTTCTCCGCGGTGAAGAGCAGCGGCTCGTCGCCCGCCAGGGTCTTGGCCGCGTCGAAGCGCGGGTGCCGGGCGCGCACCCGGTCGGCCGCCCAGCCCGTCGGGGCGGCGGGGTCCTGGGCGTAGATCGACTCGTGGATCAGCGCGTACAGGGGGTGCCCGGCGAAGGAGAGGAGCCCGCGGACGTCCTCCAGGAAGGCGTCGGAGAGGGCGGGTCCGGCCGGGGTCGGGACGAAGGCGTCCTCCAGGAGGTAGTGCAGCTGGTGGCTGCCGTCGCCCGTGCCGAGGAGGATGCCGAGGGACTGGAAGCCCTCGACGGTGAGGCGGTACCCGCCGGGGAGTTCGGCCGGCTGCGCGGCGAGGTGGGCGGCGATATGCCGGGCCCGCTCCACGTCCATGGGGTAACGGGCGTAGTGCGCGAGGCTCTTGCGCTCCATGCGGGGGTAGGCCGCCTCGTACACCTCCTCGGCGGTGGCCGTCAGCGAGGGGAGACCGCCGGTGATCAGGACGGCGGCGAGGCCCTCGGGGGCGGCGGCGAGGTAGCGCGTGGCGCAGAAGCCGCCGAAGCTCTGCCCGAGCACGGTCCAGGGCGCGCCGCCGGTCAGGGCGGGGCGGATCGCCTCGGCGTCGCGCACGATGGCGTCGGCCCGGAAGTGGGCGAGGTACTCGGCCTGTTCGGCGGGCGCGCCGCGCAGCGGCAGGGTCTGCCGGTTCACCGGGGTGGAGCGGCCGGTTCCGCGCTGGTCGAGGAGCAGCACCCGGTACTCGGCGAGGGCCCGCTCCAGCCAGGCCTGGCGGCCGATGAACCGCCGGGCGCCGAAGCCGGGGCCACCCTCCAGGTACAGCAGCCAGGGCAGCGCGGCCGGGTCCTTGCCGGTGGCGACGATCTCGCGCGCGTACAGCTCGATCCGCTCGCCGTCGGGGCGGTCGTGGTCGAGCGGGACGGTGAAGTGGTGGTCGGTCAGGACGGTGCCGGGCTGACGGTAGGTGTGCGCGGTGGTCACGGACTGCCCCTGGGGTACGAGGAGGTGCGGAAACCCGCGCCCCGACCGGGTCACGGTCGGGGCGCGGGTGCGGTTCACCCGAGTCTAGTACGGGGTCTACCTGCGGCTCGGGCCTTACGGGCGGGCCGTCAGAACTCCACGACCGACCGGAGCACCTCGCCGCGCTCCATCCGCGCGAAGGCGTCCTCGACCCCGTCCAGCGGGATCGTCTCGGACACGAAGGCGTCCAGGTCGAGCCGGCCCTGCAGGTAGAGGTCGATGAGCAGGGGGAAGTCCCGCTCGGGCAGGCAGTCCCCGTACCAGGAGGACTTGAGGGCGCCGCCGCGTCCGAAGACGTCGATGAGCGGGAGTTCGAGCTTCATGTCCGGGGTCGGGACGCCGACGAGGACCACGGTGCCCGCCAGGTCGCGCGCGTAGAAGGCCTGCCGGTAGGTCTCGGGGCGGCCCACGGCCTCGACGACCACGTCCGCGCCGTTGCCGCCGGTCAGACCCTGGATGGCCTTGACCACGTCCTCGCTGCGGCCGTTGACGGTGTGCGTGGCGCCCAGGCCCCGCGCCCACTCCAGCTTGCGGTCGTCGAGGTCCACGGCGATGATCCGCGAGGCCCCGGCCAGCCGGGCGCCGGCGACGGCCGCGTTGCCCACTCCCCCGCAGCCGATGACAGCGACGGAGTCGCCCCGGCCGACGTTGCCGGTGTTCAGGGCGGCGCCGAGGCCGGCCATCACGCCGCAGCCGAGCAGTCCGGCGGCGGCGGGCGCGGCGGCCGGGTCGACCTTGGTGCACTGCCCGGCCGCGACCAGGGTCTTCTCGGCGAAGGCCCCGATGCCGAGGGCGGGCGAGAGCGGGGTGCCGTCCTCCAGGGTCATCGGCTGGGTGGCGTTGTGCGTGGAGAAGCAGTACCAGGGGCGACCGCGCTTGCAGGCACGGCAGGTGCCGCACACCGCACGCCAGTTGAGGACGACGAAGTCGCCGGGCGCGACGGAGGTGACGTCCGGGCCGACCGATTCGACGATTCCGGCGGCCTCGTGGCCGAGCAGGAAGGGGAACTCGTCGTTGATCCCACCTTCCCGGTAGTGCAGGTCGGTGTGGCAGACCCCGCAGGCCTGGACCCGCACGAGCGCCTCGCCGGGTCCCGGGTCGGGTACGAGGATCGTCGTCGTCTCCACCGGCGCGCCCTTGCTCCGGGCGATGACCCCTCGTACGCGATGTGTCACGTGCTACCCCGCTCTCGATCTGGTTCGGATCCCATGAGCAACGTACACGGACACCACCGCACAAGGGAGTTGTGTCACATCCCGGCGCGCGATCCGGCCAATTCCGGCGGAAGCGCCTCCCGCAGGGCCGCGCCGAAGGCCGCCACGGCCGGGTGGGTGGCGGCTCCGCTGCGGAACGCCACCTTCGTACGGCGCTCCATGAGCAGGCGGGTGAGGACGACGGCCGGATCCGTGGGTCCCGCGACCCCGAGCTGGGGTACCACCGCCACCCCTTGTCCGGCCGCGACCAGCGCGAGCACGGTGGCGAACTCGTCGACCTGGTGGCGGACCCGCGGGGTGAACCCGGCGGCCTGGCAGGCCCGCACGGTCATGGCCCGGCAGAGCGTGCCGGGCGTGGCGGTGATCCAGGGCGCGTCGGCGTACGTACGCAGAACCGCGCCCTGGTCGGCGCCGGAGTCGGGGCCGGTGCCCGGGCCGGAGTCGGGGCCGGGGCCGGAGCCGGAGCCGGGGCCGGTCCGCCCCGGGTCGGTCGCCGGCGCCGCCAGGTACATCGCCTCCCGGTACAGCGGCTCGGTGGCCAGCCCCGGCTCGTCCGGGGTCGGCACGAAGTCGTACTCGTGGACCAGGGCCACGTCCAGGTCCCCGGCCCGCAGCGCGTGCGCGACCGCCGCCGGGTCGGTCTCCGAGACCATCGGCTCCAGCCCCGGATGGCGGCGGCCCAGGGCAACCAGCGCGGCCGGGACGATGGCCCGGGTGGCCGTGGGGAAGGCCCCGATCCGCAGCCCCCCGGCCAGGCCGCTACGGGCCTCGGCAAGATCGGCGTCGGCCTGTTCCAGCCGCTCCAGCACAGCTTCGGCGTGCCCGACCAGGTTCTGTCCGGCGGGGGTGAGCCGGACCCGGCGGCCGGTGCGCTCCAGCAGCGGCAGCCCGGCTTCCCGTTCGAGGACGCCGAGCTGCTGGGACACCGCCGAAGGGCTGAAGGAGAGGGCCTCGGCCACGGCGGCGATGGTTCCGCGGCGGGCGAGTTCGCGCAGCAGGCGCAGGCGTCGTACGTCGAGCATCGGCCCAGCTTACGGTTCGAGTAAGAAACGCGAACTGGATTCGACGCTCCGGGCAGGCCAGGCTCGACGGCATGCGACAGGAACTCTCCCTGCACGGGATCCACGTACCCCTGATCACCCCCTTCGCGGCCGGCGGGGACATCGCCGCCGACGCCCTGGAAGCCCTCGCGCACGAGGTGCTCGACGCGGGCGCCGCCGGGATCGTGGCGCTCGGCACCACCGCCGAGACGGCCGCCCTCGACGAAGCGGAGCGCGACCTGGTCACCGAGGTCTGCGCGCGAGTCTGCCGGGAGCACGGCGCGCCCCTGACCGTGGGGGCCGGGGCGAGCGGCACCCGCGCCGCCGAGGCCTCGCTCGCCCGGCTGGCGCGGTGGCCGGAGGTGCGGGCCGCGCTGGTGACGGCGCCGTCCTTCGTCCGGGCGGGGGCGGCCGGGACGCTGGCGCACTTCGCGCGTCTGGCCGAGGTGAGCCCCGTACCGCTGATCGTCTATCACGTCCCGTACCGGACCGGGCAGCCGCTGGACGCGGCCGCGCTGCGGGCCCTGGGGTCGCTCGCCGGGGTGGCCGGGGTGAAGTACGCGGCCGGCGGCATCGACGAGGACACGGTGGCGCTGCTCGGTGAACTGCCGGACGGTTTCGCCGTCCTGGCGGGCGACGACGCACTGGTCTCGCCCCTGCTCGCGCTCGGTGCGGCGGGCGGGATCCTCGCCTCGGCGCACCTCGAAACGGCGCGGTTCGTGGAGCTCGCGGCGGCCTGGCGGGCGGGCGAGGCGGAGCGGGCGCGCTCCCTGGGCCACGCCTTGGCCCCGCTCTCCGCGGCGGCCTTCAGCGAGCCCAATCCGGTGGTCGTCAAGGGGGTGCTGCACGCCCAGGGCCGTATCCCGACCCCGGACGTGCGCCTCCCGCTGCTCCCGGCGAGCCCGGATGCGGTGACGGCGGCGCTGAAGCAGCTCACGGAGTTCTAGGACCGCGGGGTCCGGGGGGCCGGGGGGCCCGGCCCCCCCGGGCCCCCCCGACGGCGACGGCGACGGAAAGAGCTCTGGAAGAGTCCCGAAAGAGTCCTGAATGGGCGATTCGCGGATAACGCGCGAGTCGCCCGAATCAGGCATGCGGAGAGGCGACTTGCCCGTATTGGGACGCGCCGCCCCTGCCCGTGATGTGAGTCACTCCGGCCACTTCAACATCATTTCCCCGAAATGGCCGATTCCCTTTTCCCGGCGGGAAAGTTGGCAATTCCCCGCAAGCCCTTTCAAGGTCATTTGGCGAGTTGAAAGCGGGATGTGGATCTCCGGGTCGAATTCAAGCCTTGTTCCAGCCGTGCGGGCTCACTTACGGTCGCCTCGTTCCCAGTGGTCAGCTGTCTCATCCGGCCACCACCAGGGCTCTCCCGTACCCCGCACGTGAGGAATTCCGCCATGCCCGCAAAGGGAAAGCACCGTCGGCCGAAGCACCACCCGCTCACCCGCAAGCTGGCCCTCGCAGGCACGGGCGGCGCGGCCCTGGCCCTCCCGCTGATCAGCGCGACCACGGCCGGTGCGGCGCAGGTGGCGGCCGCGCCGACGACGTACTCGGTAGTCAGCGGCGACTCCCTCTCCAAGATCGCGGCGGAGCACGCCGTCAGCGGCGGCTGGCAGCAGCTGTACGAGGCGAACCGGGGCACCGTCGGCTCCGACCCGTCGGTCATCCGCCCCGGCCTCAAGCTGACGCTCGGCACCGAGGCGAAGACCACCGCGACGGCGGTCCAGGCAGTCCAGGCGGTCGCGAAGCCCGCCAAGACCTACACGAACAACCTCGACGGCTGGATCCGCGAGTCCCTCGACGTCATGGCGCAGCACGGAATTCCCGGCAGCTACGACGGAATTCACCGCAACGTGATGCGAGAGTCCTCCGGCAATCCGCTGGCCATCAACAACTGGGACTCCAACGCCGCCGCAGGCATTCCCTCCAAGGGCCTGCTCCAGGTGATCGACCCGACCTTCCGCGCCTATCACGTCGCCGGCACGTCCCAGGACTCCTACGACCCGGTCGCCAACATCACGGCCGCCTGCAATTACGCGGCCGCCCGCTACGGCTCGATCGACAACGTCAACGGCCCGTACTGATCCGGCGCGTGGTCGGGCGCCGGCGCCTCAGGCCCCCCGTGCCTGCGGTACGCCGCACCCCGATCCGACACGTCCGACCGGGCCTTGACCTCATCGGTCAGCACGCGCAGGGACAGCGCCAACGCCCGGCGGCACGGATCACGCGTCATGCGGTGACACGCCGCCTTCGCACCCGGGCGCGGACCAAGGTGCGCAGGGGCGCGGCGACCCCGTAGCCGATGTCCTTGCGCAGGGCGCCGGCCCCGGCCCGCTCCACGGCGGCCAGCTGATACTCCATGAGCTCCGTCATGGTGGCGATCACCGGCCGCAGCCCCGGTTCGGCGAGGCCGAGGATGCCGTCGGCGGCCGCCAACGCGGTGCGGGCGCGCCGGCACTCGGCGGCGAGGAGCTCGCGTACGGCCGGGGTGTCGCGGGCCCGTTCCAGATCGGCGCGGGTCACGGCGTGCTCGGCCAGGCGCGAGCCCGCAATGCACAGACGGCCCTCCGCGAGGTCCCCGGCGAGGTCGGCCAGGAAGTCGACCCGCTGGGCGGCGTCCACGAACCGCCGCCATCCCGCGGCCTGTTCGGCGTCGGGGCCGCCCTGGTACTGGAGGCCGGTGAAGACCACCACCCCGGGCCAGGCATAGGCGTCGAGGTACTCCTGGAACTCCTCCTCGGTGGCGAATCCGCCGAAGCCGGCTTCGGCGGTGGCCGCGCCCTCGAGGAAGCGCGTGACCCAGTGGGCGGGCAGAGCGCGGGAGCCGACGGCGTGGGCGTAGGCGCGCAGCAGCGGGTCGGGGCTCCCCCCGTCCCGCAGGGCGGTGTCCACCTCGGCGGCCAACTCCTCCAGTCCCTTCGCCCGTTGCTCCGGGGTGCCGGTCTCGGCGATGTCGTCGACGCGGTTCATGAAGGCGAGGCCGGCGGCGAGCCAGGGCACCAGGGGCGGCGCGGCCAGCAGCCGCAGGGCCAGGTACGGGGCCGGTTCGCGGCGCAGCACCCGGCGCGCGGCGTGCGTGTAGTCCGCCCGCAGCCGGGGGTCGCGAATCCCGGCCGCGGTCAGCGTGGTGCGCCAGGTGGGCATGGCGGTCGAGCTCCCTCGTCAGTTCCGGTAGACCTTCTTGACCTTGCCATCGGTGTCCGCGAGGACATAACCGCCCTGGCCGTACGGGTCGCTGAGGTAGGGGCGCATGGACGGGGTCCCGTCCTGCCAGGTCTCGACGTTGATGTAGCGCGAGGTCGGGTTCGGGACGCCCAGGTCCTTCTCGGACTGTTCCAGGAGGGCGGGCAGGGCGTCCCAGTTGACCTTGGCCATGTCGATGAGCGGGTCGCCGTCCTTGACCGTGCCGGCCGGGCCGCTGCGCTTGGCGGCGCCGTTGCGGTACTGCCACGAGTCGACGGTCCTGGCTCCGGGGGCGGTGGGGATCGAAGTGATCACGTAGTCGTCGTAGATCCGCATGTTCACGAAGGTGGTGGTGCCGGTCTGCTGCTTGAACGCCTCGATGGCGGTGCGGATGTTGGCGGGCGTGATCAGCGTGCCCTTGGGCGGATCGACGGGGGCGCCTGACGGCGGGGTGCTCGCTTTCGGGGTCAGGCCGGGGGTCCGGCCCGGGGTCCGGCTCGGGGAGGGGTTCGGGCCGGCGCTCGAGGCGGCGGGGCTCGCGCCGCCCTTCGCGTCGCCGCCGCGGGTGTCCCCGTCCGGGAGCCACTTCACCGCGCCGGCCACGCCGCCCGCCAGGGCCATCGCGAGCAGCCCGGCGATCAGGACCGGCCGGCGGCGCGCGGCGGCCGGGGCCGCGACGGGCACGGTGGTCGCGTACGGGTTGGACCCCGGCGCCGGGGGCAGGGGCGGGGGCGGTGTCGGCGGCCCGTACTGGCCCAGCGCGACGGGAGGCGTCACCGGGGTGGCGCCACCAAGAGCACTGCTCGCATTCCGGAGCAGAGCTTCCAGTTCCTCGCCGCCCGGACGCGCAACCGGATCCCGTACCAGCAGCCGTTCCAGTACGGGCCCCAGCGGCCCGGAGCGGACCGGCGCGGGGATCGGCTCGTCCAGCACGGCGACCACCGTGGCCAGGCTCGTGGCCCGGCGCAGCGGATGGACCCCCTCCGCGGCCACGTACAGCAGCATGCCCAGCGACCACAGGTCGGAGGCCGCCAGCCCCTCCGCGCCGCGCACCCGCTCCGGCGCGATGTACTCGGGCGAGCCGATCAGCACCCCCGTGGAGGTGAGCGCGGTCGACCCGTGCAGCGCCGCGATCCCGAAGTCGGTGAGCACGGCCGAACCGTCGGGCCGCAGCAGCACGTTGGCCGGCTTCACGTCCCGGTGCAGGACCCCCTCGGCGTGCGCGGCCCGCAGCGCCGACAGCACGTCCAGTCCGAGCCGCAGCACCTCGGCCACCGGCATCGGCCCCGAGGCCAGCCGGTCGTACAGGGAGCCGCCCTTGACCAGCTCCATCACGATCCACGGATGCCCTTCGGCGCCGTCCGCCGGCTCCACGATGTGGTGGATCGTGACCACGTGCGGGTGTGCGAGGCGGGCCAGCGCACGGGCCTCGCGGACGGCCCGTTCGCGCAGTTGGTCGGCGAGAGCCGGCTGAGCGGCGGCGGTCGCCGGGTCCGGCGGGCGCACCTCCTTGAGTGCGACCTCGCGGTGCAATGCGATGTCACGGGCGCGCCACACCGTTCCCATGCCGCCGCTGCCCAGGGGGGCGATCAGTTCGAAGCGCCCGCCGATCAGCTGTCTGCCGGCCTCACTGTTGTCCATGGCCGGTCATCGTAGGGGCCGCCGGTGTCAGCAGCGTCGGCGGTCCACCGTCACGGTGCCCTGCGCGGTGGCCACCGTACGGTCGTAGCAGCCGCCGGGCGCGTCCGAGCCCAGGAGCCGGTAGCGGGCGGTGGTCGCGCCGACGGCGTGGCGCTGATCGCGCGGGACGTCGGCCGTGTACGAGGCGTCGCCCGTGTACCGGTCGTCCAGGCGGGACCAGTCCACCTGCCGGCCGCCGCGCAGGGTCACGGTGTCCGCGCGGTCGCCGAGCGAGAGGACGGTGCGCAGCCGGTCGTCGGCGCCGAGGGTGGTCTCGCCGTCCATCGTGTACGTGCGCTGCGTGCGGGTGGCGTTCGCCCCGCGGGTCACCGTCTCCTCGTCGGTCCACGTGGCGGTGAGCGCGTCCTTGTTCTCGCCCTCCGTCCAGCGGTGGGCGGAGGTGTTGCGCACGGCCCGCGTCACGGTGGTGGTGACGCGGCCGTGGGAGGTGTCGAGGTGCCCGGCGACGGTGAGGCGGTGGCCGCCCTCGGTGTCCAGCCGGTGCTCGGCGCCGGGTGCGGCGGGCGTCCAGCGGGAGGAGCCTTCGGGTGCGCCCTCCTCGTGCCGGGTCAGCGCGCCCGTGACGACCTCGCGGGCCCCGTCCTGCCAGAGCAGCAGGTTGGCGGGGGTGTTCCAGCCGCTCTGCCCGGCCGGGACCCCGGCGACGTGGACCTCGACCCGGTGCGGGAGGCCGTCGTTGAGGACGGCCGCGTAGGGGGTGAGGTCGTAGCGGACCGGCTGGACGTCGAAGGCGCGGGGGCCGGGGGTGACGTACCAGAGGAACGGGTTGGACCAGCCGCCGGTCCAGACGGTGGGGAAGGGTGCGGCGAGGCCTGCGAGCTGCCCGTCCACGGAGACCTGGACCTCGCGGTAGGGGCCGTCGGCGGCCTTGCAGGAGTACGGGGCCGCGTCGGGGGTGGTCATGTACCAGTACTCCTCGCAGCCGCCGCCGGAGCCGGTGGCGTACACCTCGGCGAGGAGCCGTTCGGTGTTGCGCGGGGTGGTGACGGTCGGGCCGGTGAGCGGCAGCACGCGGTCGGGCGTCTCGGGGGCCGGGGTGCGGCGGTCGGCGGCGTAGAAGGTCAGGGTGACCTTGACGTCGATGACGCCGGTGTAGGTGTCGTTGACGACGTTGCCGATGAGCATCTCGACGGGCTGCGGACGGCTGAGGGTGTCGCGGTAGTGGGTGACGTCCTTCTCGACGGACCAGGTGATGCCGTCGGGCGAGGGCTCGGGGGTGGAGGTGTGGAAGATCTCCACGCCGCCGACGGAGAGGTGGCCGAGGCGGTCGTACTGACGGCCCTTGACCTTGCCGTCGAGGCGGAGCACCACCTTGGCCCAGGATCCGGTGCCGCAGGCCGTGGGCGGGGCGTAGGTCCCCCGGTACGGGGTGTAGTCCCGGAACTGCGCCTCCGCCAAGGTCACCTCGCAGGCCCGGGTCGCGGGCCGGGCGACGGGCGGGGCCGCGGTGAGGGGGTCGTGCCAGTCGGTGCCGAACTCCGCCGGCGGGGTGGGGCCGGCGGTGGCGGCCGCGCTCGCGGGTCCCGCGGCGGCCAGGGTGGCCGTGGCCAGCGCGAGCGCGCCGAGCAGACCCATGATCCTGTGTCGTCTCATGGACCCGCAGTGAAACGCGGCCGCCCCGCACCCCGCCAGAGCCACCGCCCACCTCTGGCCGGATCTCGCCGGTACGCGGCGGGGCCGGGCCTCGGCGGGGGCGGGGGCGGGGGTCAGGTCGTGGTGGGGAGGAGGACCACGCCGTCGTCGTCCGCGTGCAGGACGTCGGCCGGGCGGAAGGTGAGGCCGCCGATGGTGACGGGTTCGTCCACCGTGCCCGCTCCCGTCTTGCCGCTCTTGCGGGGGACGGTGCCCAGGGCCTTGATGCCGAGGTCCAGGGCGCCGAGCGCCGCGCTGTCGCGCACGGCGCCGTTGATGATCAGACCGGCCCAGCCGCTCCGCTCCGCCGCCCCGGCGAGCACGTCGCCGACCAGCGCGGTGTGCAGGGAGCCGCCGCCGTCCACCACCAGGACCGCGCCGCCGCCCGGCGTGTGGACGAGCTCGCGCAGCAGGGCGTTGTCCTCGTGGCACGAGAGGGTCCGCACCGGTCCGGCGAACATGCGGCGGCCGCCGAAGCGGCGCAGCTGCGTGGCGCAGATGCCGAGTGCCTCGCCGTGCTCGTCGTACAGGTCGGCGGTGGGGACGGGGGTGATGGACACCGGGGTGACGCTCATCTGGTTCTGGGCTCCTCGCCGTTCGTCCGCGTTGTGCGGGCCCACCCTGGGACGCGGGTCCCGGGGCTCAGTCGCGGGAGTTGCCGAACAGGATCCGGTAGCCGACGAGCAGGACCAGGGAGCCCGTGACGGCGGAGGTCCAGGTGGTGAGGTCGAAGAAGTCGTTCTGGACCGTGCGGTCCAGGAACTTCGCCGAGAGCCAGCCTCCGATGAAGGCGCCCGCGATGCCGATGAGGGTGGTCCCGATCAGGCCGCCGGGGTCCCGGCCGGGCAGCAGGAACTTGGCTATCGCCCCGGCCAGCAGTCCCAGGATGATCCAGCTGACGATACCCATGCCTGTCACTCCGCTTCGTTCGTGTGCGCGTACTCACCCCCGAGGACGCGCACCCGGGCGGAACGGTTCTCCGCCGTGGCCGGTCAGGCCGCCGCATGGGTCATCGCGGCCGCCGCCGTGGCGGCGGGTACGGCCGCCGCCGCGGGTACGGCCGGCGGGGCGGTACGGGTGAGCAGCAGGACCCCGCGGGCCGCCGCGAGGGCGCCCGCCACGGCCAGCAGCAGCCCGAGCGCGCCGCCCTGGAGGCGTTCGCCGAGCAGGACCATTCCGATCGCGGCCGCGGCCAGCGGATTGGCCAGGTTGACCACCGCGAGCGGGGCTCCGAGGCCGCCGCGGTAGGCGCGCTGGGACAGCAGCAGGCCGCCGACCGCGAAGAGCACCACGAGCAGGGCCACGGCGACGACCCGGAGGCTGAGCAGGGCCCCGCCGCGGCCGGCCGCCACGGCGACGGTCTGGGTCAGGGCGGAGGCGGCCGCCGAGGCCAGCCCGGACGCCGTCGCGTGGCGCAGCCCGGAGCGCGTGTCCCTGCGTACGGTCAGCAGGGTGATCACCGCGGCCGTCGCGCCCGATACGGCGAGGGCCTCGGCCAGGGTGAGGGTGTCGTCGGGCGCCGGTCCGGAGGCCGGGAGCAGGAGCAGGCCGAGCCCGAGGACGGTGGCCAGGGTGCCCCGCCACTCGGTGGCGGCGACCCGGCGTCCGGCGCCGTGCGCGCCCAGCGGGACGGCCGCGACGAGGGTGAGGGCGCCGAGCGGCTGGACCAGGGTGAGCGGCCCGTAGCGCAGGGCGGCCGCGTGCAGGAGTGCGGCGGCGGCGTTCAGGCCGGCCGCCCACCACCAGGCGCTGTTGCCGAGCAGGGACTTGGCGCTGCGGGCGATGGCGCGGCGGGCGAGCCGCTCCTGGGCCACGGCGGCCGCCGCGTAGGTGGCGGCCGCGGCGAGGCAGAGTGCGACGGCGACGAGGGTGGCGTTCACCGCGCGGCTCCCGCGGTCTCCGCGCCGGCGGCGGCACCGGCACCGGCGGCGGCTTCCCGCTGCCGCGGCAGGCTCCGTACGGCCACCAGGGACCGGCCGGCCGGGCGCGGGATCAGCAGCAGGGCCGCACCGAGCAGCACGGTCGCCACGACGGCGTCGAGCCAGTAGTGGTTGGCCGTGCCGACGATCACCAGCAGGGTCAGCAAGGGGTGGAGGAGCCACAGGACGCGCCAGCGGGACCGGGTGGCCGCGATCATCCCGAGGGCCAGCATCAGCGCCCACCCGAAGTGCAGGGAGGGCATGGCGGCGAACTGGTTCGCCATGGTGTCGGTGGCGGGCGCGGCCCCGTAGACGGTGGGCCCGTAGACCTGGCCGGTGTCGACCAGGTGCGCCTCGCCGAGCATCCGCGGGGGCGCGAGCGGGAAGGACAGGTGCAGGGCGAGGGCGGCGCCGGTCAGCAGGGCGAGGATCCGCCGTGTCCACAGGTAGTGCGCGGGCCGCTTCAGGTAGAGCCAGACCAGGAAGAGCGCGGTGGCCGGAAAGTGCACGGCCGCGTAGTACGTGTTCGCGCTCTGCACGAGTGCGTCGCCGTGCAGGAGCAGCCGCTGGATCGTTCCCTCACCCGGCAGGTGCAGGGCGCGCTCGGCGTCCCAGACGCGCGTGGCGTTGCGGAAGGCCTCGTCGGTGCGGCCGGTCGAGAGCATCCGGCCCGCCTTGTAGACGGCGAAGAGGCCCGCGACGAGCAGCAGCTCGCGTATGAGGCGGCGGCGCTGATCGGTTCTTGGTCCGGCACCTGCCTCGGCGGGCGTGGTCTGGGAGGTCATCCCCCGGTCTCTCTTCCTGTACACGGGCACACATCGACACGCCAGTGTATCGATACATTGGCGTATCGATACGAGGGTGTACCGATACGCTTGCGTTCCCGTAGACTTCGACTGGAACGAGATCCAGCCATGAAGGCACCGAGGCGCCCCCGAGGAGAGCCGCACCACATGACGTCGCCGACGCCGAGCATCGCGCGCCGCTCGAAGATCACCCCGGAGCGGGAGCGGCAGTTCTACGACGCCGTCCTGGAGCAGCTGCGCGAGCAGGGCTACGAGGCCCTGACCATGGAGGGCATCGCGGCCCGGGCCTGCTGCGGCAAGTCCACGCTCTACCGGCAGTGGAAGACCAAGCCCCAGCTCGTCGCGGCCGCCCTGCGCGCGAACCGCCAGGGCACGCTCGCCGCCGTGGACACCGGCACCCTGGCCGGGGACCTGCGCGAGGCGGCCCGGATCGCGGCCGGCACCTCGGGGCGCGACACCCTGCTCACGCAGGCTCTGGGGCACGCCGTGCTCAGCGACGAGGAGCTCCAGGCGGCGCTGCGCGAGGCGCTGGTGGAGCCGGAGCTGGCGGCGTTCGACGCGATGGTCGGGCGGGCGGTGGCGCGCGGCGAGATCGCCGCGGAGCACCCGGCCGTGGAGTTCCTGCCCGCCCAGCTGATGGGCGTGCTGCGCATCCGGCCGGTGCTGGAGGGGCGGTACGCCGACGCCGACTACCTGGTCCGGTTCGTCGAGGCGGCCCTGCTTCCGGCCCTGGGCCTGGGCTCCGCCTCCCCCGCGGACGCCTCCCCTGCGGACGCCGCACCCGCGAGCGCCGCACCCCCGGCCGCTTCGGCCTCCTGAACCCGGCGGGCCGCCGTCTTCGATGACCGGACGGCGACCTGCCCGCGCTGCCTCGTGGGGACGGCGGCAGCGCGCCACCCGGACCGGGCGGCGGTCACCCTCAGGGAGTGACCGCCGTCCGATCTGCGCGGCCCGGCGGACGTCAGCCCCGGGCGGCGCCCATGACCCGGGCGTACTCCTCCGGATCGGCCTCGAAGCCCCGTACCGCGGCGTCCAGCGACCAGGCGCCGGAGTCGTCGCGCGTGAATTCGGCGACGGTGGCCGCGGTGGCGTCCGGGACGCCCGCGAAGTCACCCTCCGCGAGGTCGGTGTAGCCCTCCCGGATCCTGAGCCCCTTGCCGGCGACATCGGCGAACGTCGTCGACCCGGCCTGGATCACGACGCCCACCACCACGCGGCGCAACTCCGCTGCCATCCGGTCCAGTTCGAAGGTCATCACCTCGTCGAAGCCGAACCCCTGTCCGGTGTGGCTGTCCCGGTTCAGGGTGATGGTGCCGTCGGGGGACCGGCTGCCGAAGTGCACCAGGTGGACCGGCCGGCCGTACGGGTCCGCGGCCCCGTACACCGCGGCGACTATGTCCAGGTCGTGCGCGGGCGTTCCGGCCGGGCTGGGGTCCCACCGCAGCGCGATCTCCACCTTGGCCAGGCCCTTGCGTACTCCGCTCACCGAACTCCCCCTCCACAGTCCTGCGTTGCCCCGCCATGCTGTCACGCGGCCGGCGGTCCGCCCCGGCCGACCGTACGTAACCGGCCAGCGCCGGCCGGGCTCACCAGTCGCCGTCCTCGACCGGTACGCCCGGTCGCGGGGCGTTGCCGAGCGGTTTGACCTGGCCCGGGGCGGGCGGGGTCCAGGGGGCGTGGTCGTCGCCGAGCCACTCCCCCACGGGCCGCACCTCGGTCAGCGGGCCGGCCGGCGCGAGGTCGGCGGCGGACTCGTCGTAGTAGTCGAACCAGGGCAGCCCGGCCTTGGTGTAGGCGGCCCGGTCGACGGGTGAGGGCGGCGGCTCCTCCCCGGTGATCCGGCGCCACGCGGGCGGGGTGACCAGGTGGACGAAGACCCGCCCGGCCGCCTCCTCGGCCCAGTCGGACAGCGGCCGGTCGTCCCCGTACACCTCCTGGCGCATGGACCCGCCGACGCCGAGCCCCATCGCGGGGGCCGCCGGAGCCGCGCCGCCCGGCTGGGGCATCGCGGGCGCCGCTCCCGGGGCGGCCGCCATCGGGGGCGGCACCGGTCCGCCCCCGTAGCCGCCGGTGAAGCCCCGCGTCCGCATCGCGCTCCGCTGCTCCGCCTCCCGCCACCGCGCCAGCGGCTCCGGACTCAGCGCGAACGCCTGGAGCTGCACCCCGCCCGTGGTCTCCTCGCCGGTGACCTGCCCCTCCACGGTCGCGCCGAGGCCGAGCGGTACGGCCACGAACTGGCGCACCGTCCCGTCGCCGGAGTTGATCCCGTCGAGCCAGGGCTGGCGGGGCGGCACCACGTAGTTCTGCGGGCGCCGCGCGAGCCGGCCCGTCCAGCGCTCACCGGAGACCGCGCACACCTTGCCGACGCCGACCTGGACCGCGGTGGGCTCCAGGGTCCCTCCGAAGCCGAGCCACATCGCCTCGCGCAGGTAGACGGGGAGCATCACCCCGCCCTTGGCCAGCCACTGCGGCGGCGCCGTGTCCGGATAGTCCTCCACCCGCCGCAGCGGGAACTGCCCCAGTCCCGGCGGCAGCCCGTGCGTGCCCGACTCCGGCAGCCGCAGGGTCCGCATGAAGCTGACCCTCGCCGCGCCCAGTACCAGCGCATTCCCGTCGACCCTTACCCCACCAGCAGCCACGCACCCAGCCCCTCTCCCGCCCGGGTCCGGGCCGGCCGCCGAATCTGCGGCCGAACCGGATCGTTACCTCAAGTTTTCCTCAGATCCAGTGACACTGCGCCTGTCACTTTCCTAGCTTCCTCATACACGCGTCTTCACGTGCGCGCGGTTCCGTGCTCCGGTGATCCCGGCACCACCGTGCTGCTTCCGCGTGCCCGTACCCGCGTTCCCGCGTACCCGCGCGATCCGCGTCCCGCGTTCCGAGGAAAGAGTGCAGCATGAAGGTTCCCAAGGCCGGTGCGGTCGCCGCAGTGATCGGCCTCGTCCTCACCGCTTCCGGGTGCGGCGGTGACGACGGAGCGAAGGGGACCATCGCCATCGGCATCAAGTTCGACCAGCCGGGCGTCGGCATGCGCGAGTCGGACGGCACTTTCTCCGGTTTCGACGTGGACGTGGCGACATACGTGGCCAAGGAGCTCGGCTACAAGCCGGACCGGATCGAGTTCAAGCAGGTCGACAGCTCGGACCGGGAGCTGCTGCTCCAGTACAGCGAGGTCAAGTTCGTCGCCGCCAGCTACTCGATCAACGAGAAGCGCAAGGAGAAGGTCAACTTCGCCGGCCCGTACTTCCTCGCGCACCAGGACCTGCTGGTCCGGGCCGACGACACCACCATCACCAAGGCCGAGGACCTCAACAACAAGAAGCTCTGCTCGGTCACCGGCTCCACCTCGGCGGAGAACGTCAAGAACAAGCTCGCCCCCAAGGCGAGCCTCCTCGAGCTCCTCGGCTACTCGGAGTGCCTCGTCGCCCTCCAGGACAACCTGGTCGACGCCATGACCACGGACAACTCCATCCTGGCCGGGTTCGCCGCCCGGAAGGGCAACGAGGGCAAGTTCAAGCTGGTCGGACTGAGCCTGAGCAACGAGAACTACGGCATCGGCGTGAAGAAGGGCGACACCGCTCTGCAGGGCAAGATCAACACCGCCCTCAAGAAGATGGTCGCGGACGGCTCCTGGGAGGCCGCCGTGAAGAAGAACTTCGGATCGGCGAACTACAAGTACGAGCCGGCCCCGCAGATCACAGCGGGCAGCTGACGATCGTCGAGGCGGTCGCCGGGTCCGACCAGTCGGAGTCGAAGGCCGCGTTGACCACGTGGAGCCGGCCCCCGTGGACGGCCGCCGTCGTCGGTTCGTCGAAGCGCGGGTCGGTGATCTGGCGGACGAACCGGGCCCGCAGGCCGTCCGCGCTCAGCATGAACACGTCGATGGCGTAGGCCCAGTTGCGTACGACGTACAGGGTGCGGCCGTGGAGCAGCAGCCCGTCGCCGTTGGCGACCGACCCGCCGTCGAGCACGGTCCGGGTGGCGGCGCCGGTGCGCGGGTCGACGCGGAACAGGGCCTGCGCGGTGTCGTGCACCACCAGCAGCGCCCGGCCGTCCGGAGTCCGCTCGATGCCGTTGGAACCCCAGTACTTGCCGCCGGGCGGGGTCGGGGTCCACTCGCCGCCGAGGGCGAGCGTACGGGGGGCGGCGCCGGGGCCGGCGAGATCGCGGCCCGCCGGGAGGAAGTGCAGGACGTCGTTGAAGGAGTCGGTGAACCAGGCTCCGCCACAGCCGACGGTGACGTCATTGACGAAGGTCGAGCCGGTGGCGGCCTGGTGGGTGGCAAGGACCCGTCCGTCGCCTGCGTGGACGACGCGGATCTGGCCGCTCGCGCCGCCGGCGACCAGCAGCCTGCCGTACGTGTCCAGCTTGAGGCCGACCGACATGGGGCCCTGGCCCGTGGTGATGATCCGGCCGGCGCCGGTGGCGAGGTCGGCGCGGTAGATCGAGCCGTCGATCAGCGAACCCGTGTAGAGGACGCCCCGGGCCGATACGGCTATGCCCTCGGGCTGGAAACCGGCCGGGGTGGCGATCGAGTCGGGGCGCCGCGCGGCGGACCGTGCGGCGGGCTGTGCCTGCGCGAGGGGGGCGAGGGGTCCGGCGAGCGCGGCCGCGCCGAGGGCGGCGGCCGCTCCGATGAAACCGCGTCGACCCAGAGTTCCGGTCAACGGTGTGTCCCTTCGACTGCCGTGCGAACAGCAACGGTTGAGGCACCCACCTCAGCACACGACCGGCGTCCCGTCAGTCCCGGATCCCGACACTTCACAAGGGAATGGGGAGCCTCCCCTTCGCCCCGCCCGGCCCAAGGGAAACGGGCAGGGGCCAAAGTCCGGGCTCCCGACACATGGTCTTCATCTGTAGGGCACATGACAATGTGAGTCTCGCTCTGCCCACCTGACACCCCGCCAATTCCCCGGGCGGGGACGGTGCCTGTGGAGAGGTCCCCCACGTCATGAGAATCTCCCGCCTGACTCCCTGCGCGGCCGCGCTCGCCGCGGCAGCGCTGTTCCTCGTACCGGTCTCGGCCTCCGCCGGCCAGCAGCGGGCCGCGGCTCCCGCCGCCGGCTCCGCGTCCACCGCCGCTTCCGCCGTGGACGCGTACTACGCGACTGCCGAGGGCAAGACCGGAGCCGCGCTGAAGACCGCGCTGCACACCATCATCAAGACCCAGTCCAAGGTCACCTACGACGGCGTGTGGAACGCCCTGAAGGTCACCGACCAGGACCCGGCGAACCCGAACAACGTCATCCTGGTCTACTCCGGCCGCTCCCAGTCCAAGTCCTCCAACGGCGGCGGCGTCAACGACTGGAACCGCGAGCACGTCTGGGCCAAGAGCCACGGAGACTTCGGCACCGCCACCGGCCCGGGCACCGACCTGCACCACCTGCGGCCCGAGGACGTCACGGTCAACAGCACCCGCGGCAACAAGGACTTCGACAAGGGCGGCAGCCCGGTCTCCGAGGCCCCCGGCAGCTTCACCGACTCCGACTCCTTCGAACCGCGCGACGCGGTCAAGGGCGACGTGGCGCGGATGCTGCTCTACATGGCCGTCCGCTACGACGGTGGCGACGGCTTCGCGGACCTGGAGATGAACGACAAGGTCAACAACGGCTCCGCGCCCGCCATCGGCCGGATCAGCGTCCTGAAGCAGTGGAACCTGCAGGACCCGCCGGACGCCTTCGAGCAGCGTCGCAACCAGGTCATATACGACACCTACCAGCACAACCGGAACCCGTTCATCGACCACCCGGAGTGGGTCAACTCCATCTGGTGACCAACCGCCGGCGCCGCCGCTCCCCCCGGGGGTTGGACCGCCCCAGGCAGGGTATTCGCACGCCAGAGGCTGCGGTCCGCGCAGGGCGGCGCCAGCCGGTGGAGGTACGTGGCCATGGACGGAGCCGGACTCTCCGATCGCGAGCAGCGCGCCCTTTCCGAGATCGAGGCCCAATTGAAGGGCGACCGGTCCCTGGACCGGTCCTTGGACCGCTTCGTACGGTCCGCGCACCGGCGTCGGCGCACCGCGGCGGCCTGCCTGCTCGGTGCGCTGACGGTGGCGCTGCTGATCGCCGCGTCGATCACCGTGGCCGAGCCGCTGATCTGGGGCTTCGCCGCCACCTGGATACTGACCGTGGTCCTGGCGCTGCCCCTGGTCGGCCAGTGGGCCAGGCGCCGCTGGCAGCGCCGCGACCGCACCCCCGCACAGCACTGAGCGCGAGCAGATCGGGCGGGATGAGCCGGCTCAGAGGCGGTCGGCGAGGGCCTTGAACTGCTCCCAGGTCGGCTGCGGGGTCCGCGCGTCCCAGACCTTCTGGGACAGCGCCGCCAGCGGCAGCCGGATGCCGGCCGCCACCTGCGCCTGGGTCTGGGAGCCGGCCAGATCGCACCAGACGGCGAGCCGGGCGCCCAGGATCTGCGCGCTGTAGCTCGCGGGCACGGCCGTGGTGCCGCGCAGCACCAGCGGGGTCCACTGCTCGTAGATCCGGCGGCCGGTGGGGTAGGTGAACTGGTTCGGCTCGCCCAGTACGTAGTAGAGGAACTCGTCGTTGAGGTTGACGAGCTTGCGGCCCTCGCGCAGGTACTCCAGCGGCGGGCGGGCGCCGATCTCCTTGCCGGTCCAGTACTCGACCTGGAGGTCCCGCGCGGCCTGGGTCACCCCGCCGGCGAAGAAGCCGTCGTTCCACGCCTTGAGCGCCTTGCCGGACGGCCGGACGACGGCCGCACGGTCGTTGAGCCAGCCCGTCGCCAGGTCCTGCACCCGGGCGGCGGGCCCGAACCGCTTGCGGGCGGCGGCGGCGAGCTGCGGGAAGGAGGCCTGCGGGTCGCCGACCACCAGTGCCTGGTACTCGTCGGCGCCGAGGTGCCAGGCTCCGCCGGGGAACAACGGCAGGTACTCGCGCAGCAGCTCGTCGACCAGCTTCGCCGAGGCCGGGTCGGAGATGTCCACGGCGCCCTTGACCGCCCTGCCCCGTACGTCGCGCAGTTGCAGGTCCGGGTGGGCGCGCAGCACCGCGCCGAGGTGGCCGGGCGAGTCGATCTCCGGGACGACGGTGATGTGCAGGCTCCGGGCGAGTGCCACGATCCGCCTGACCTCGGCCTTGGTGAGGTGCGGGGTGGAGACGATCTCGGGGTGGGAGGTGGACTCGATGCGGAAGGCCTGGTCGTCGGAGAAGTGCAGGCCGAACTGGTTGAGCTTCAGGTCCGCCATCTCGCGCAGCCGCTCCTCGATCCAGCCGACGGTGAAGTTCTTGCGGGCGATGTCGAGGTTGAGGCCGCGCTGGGGCCGGGCCGGGGCGTCGCGGACGGTGCCCTCGGGGGCCGAACCGCCCGCCGCCACCTCCTGTTTGAGGGTTCGGGTCCCGTAGAAGACCCCGGCCTCGTCGGGTCCGGTGATGCGGACCTGCCCGTTCTGCACGGTGAGGGTGTAGGACTCGGGCGCGCCGGAGCCCTTGGCGCCCAGGTCGAGTTCGACGTCGCCGCGGCGCACCTCGGCCGACTCCGAGAATCCGATGTGCAGTTCACCGGCGAGCAGCCGGCCCTCGTCGGCCAGGGCCGCACCGTCGCCCGGCGCGACGACCACCCGGGCGCCCTCGGCGGGCTTCCAGCCGGGGCCGCGGGCCGCCACGTGCTCCCGTACGGCCGGGATGGTGCGCGGGGCCGTGGACAGGGGATAGGAGGGGGTCGGGGAGGGGGTGGCCCCGGCGGGCGTGGCCGAAGAGGGCGCGGGGGCGGCGGTCGCCGCGGTGGCCGGGCCGGTCGGGCGGGCCTGCTCCGAGGCCGCCGTACAGGCCGGGACGGCAAGGGTGACCAGCGCGGCGACCGTGGCCGTCGCGATGACGTGGACTCTCCCGTACTGCCTTGGATTCCGCATCATGCACCCGTGTCCCCCGTACCAAAGTGGCACGGGGGACACGGGCACGCGACCGGACGGCTCATGCCGACGAGGCGGCCGTCGCGGTGGAGGGGCAGCCCGCCCGCGACGAACAGCAGCGGCCGGTCGAGCGCGGTGGGCAGGGTGTGGCGGCGAGGAGCAGGTCGGCGTCCTCGGTGGTCAGCGGGCGGTGGCGGTCATGCCGGTTTCTCCTGTGGTGCGTGGAGTCGTACGCGGGCTCGTGAATCAGTGGTGGACGGCGACGGCCGCGGGCGCCGCGGGGGCGCCGGCCGCGACGACCCGGCCGCCCCGGGCCCCGGTCCGCCGCTCCAGGGCGCCGGAGACGACGGCGAGCAGCAGGGCGGAGGCGGCGAGGGCGGCGCCGACCCAGTTCGGGGCGGTCCAGCCGAGTCCGGCGGCGATGACGAGCCCGCCGAGCCAGGCGGCGAGCGCGTTGCCGAGGTTGAAGGCGCCGATGTTGACGGCGGAGGCCAGGGTGGGGGCCCCGGCGGCCTGGTCCAGGACCCGCTTCTGCAGCGGGGGCACGGTCGCGAAGCCGAACGCGCCGATGAGGACGATCGTCACGGCGGCGCCGGTCTTGGTGTGGGCGGTGAGGGTGAACACCGCGAGGACGGTGGCCAGCGCACCGAGGGAGACGTAGAGCATCGGCATCAGCGCACGGTCGGCGAACCGGCCGCCGACGAGGTTGCCGGCGACCATGCCGAGGCCGAAGAGGACCAGCAGCCAGGTGACGGAGGTGTCGGCGAAGCCGGTGACGTTGGTCATCATCGGGGTGATGTAGGTGACGGCGGCGAACACCCCGCCGAAGCCGAGAACGGTCATCGCCATCGCGAGCAGCACCTGGACGTTGCGGAAGGCGGCGAGCTCGTGGCGGATCCGTACCCCCTCGGGCCGGGGCAGCTCGGGGACGAGCCGGGCGATGCCGAGCATGCCCAGGACGCCGAGCGCGGCGACGATCAGGAAGGTGACGCGCCAGCCGAGGTGCTGGCCGACGAGGGTGCCGAGCGGGACGCCGATGACGTTGGCCACGGTCAGGCCGGTGAACATCATGGCGATGGCACCGGCCTTCTTCTCGGGGGCGACGAGCTCGGCCGCGACGACCGAGCCGATGCCGAAGAAGGCGCCGTGGGCGAGGGAGGCGACGACGCGTCCGGCGAGCATGACGCCGAAGGCCGGGGCGAGCGCGGAGAGCACGTTGCCGACGATGAACAGGCCCATGAGCAGCATCAGCATGCGCTTGCGGGGGATGCGGGTGCCGAGGACGGTCATGAGCGGCGCGCCGAGGACGACGCCGAGGGCGTAGCCGGTGACCAGGAAGCCGGCAGTGGGGATGGAGACGCCGTAGCTGCCGGCGACCTCGGGGAGCAGGCCCATGATCACGAATTCGGTGGTGCCGATCCCGAAGGCTCCGATGGCGAGGGCGAGGAGTGCGAGAGGCATGAGGGAGGTGCCCTTCAGGGGAGGTGGTGTCGCTGTCGCGGCGGGTGGCCGCTGGCGCGGCGCGGGCCGCTGTCGACGCGACGCGTTGATGCGGTCGCCGCTTACGGGCGTCCACATTAATTGCAGGCGCGGGATATTTGCAAGCGCGGGCTATTGCGGACGTGGCCTATCCTGGTGACACAGGTATCGAAAGAGGAGCCCATGACGGCCACGGACAGCGCGCTCAGCGCCCTCTCCCAGGGCTGGTGCGCCCTCTCCCTGCTGCACGGGCGGATCGAGGCCCACATCGAGCGGGCGCTCCAGGCGGGGCACGGACTGAGCGTGCGCGAGTACTCGCTGCTCGACGTCCTCAGCCGCCAGCACAGCGGCCCGGGCGGCCACCTGCGGATGCACCAGGTCGCGGACTCGGTGGTGCTCAGCCAGAGCGCGACGACGCGCCTGGTCAGCCGGCTGGAGGACCGCGGGCTGCTGAACCGCTACATCTGCGACACCGACCGTCGGGGCATCTACACCGACGTCAGCGAGGCCGGCCTCGCTCTCCTGAGTGCGGCCCGGCCCACCAACGACACCGCCCTGCGCGAGGCCCTGGACGAGGCCGCGCGCAATCCGGAGCTCGCCCCGCTGGTGGCGGCCGTGGAGAACGCGCGGCCCGCCTAAGGCAGCGCCGGGGGCGACGAGGACGGCGCGGGGCCGCCCGAGGCTCCCGGCCCGCCGGACGGCGCCCTCGACGGGCTCGCCGCCGACGGGCTCGCCGCCGACGGGTTGCCCACCGAGGAGGCGCGGCCCCCCGGAGTCGTCGCGGCCCTGGGCGACGACGGCTGCTGTGACGAGGGCGACAGCGACGGCGACGACGGGGATGCCGAGGGTGCCACCGACGGGGCCGGGGTCGGCGGCGGCGAAGTCCGCGGACCGGGGGCCGTGATCTCGGGCGGCGAGGCCGGCGGCACCGGGCGGGCGGGGGTCTGGTCCGGAGCCAGTACGAGGTACCCCACCAGGGCGGCGGCCGCCGCGGCCAGACCCGCCAGCGGCAGGGTGAACCCGCGCATCCGCGCGAGCGGCAGCCGCAGCCGTCGTACGTGCGGCCCCGGCGGATCGGCGGGCCGCAGCCCGCGCACGGTCACCTCGGCCGCGCGGGCGTCGAGGGCCCGGCGCAGCCGCCGCTCGACCGGTCGCTCACCGCGACGCTCGACGTCAGGCGTCATATCCGACCCTCCAGAATCCGCTCCAGCGCGTCCAGCGCCCGGCTCGCGTTCGACTTGACCGCGCCCCGGCTGATCCCGAGGGTCTCGGCTATCTCCGCCTCGCTGAGGTCGGCCCAGTAGCGCAGCACCAGGACCTGGCGCCGCCTCGGTGTCAGCCGGCCCAGCGCGGCCAGCACCTCCCGATGTGCCTCGTCGAGGACCACGGACGCCTCGGCGGACGGTACGTCGGCCGGTGCGGGCGGGGTCCAGGCGCGGGCGGTGCGCCTGCGCCGCAGCACGGAACGCGAGGTGTTGACCACCGCGGTGCGCAAGTAGCCCAGCGCGTTGTCGACCTCGGTTATCCGCTCCCCGTGGCGCCGGTACAGGGCGGTGAAGGCGTCCTGCACCACGTCCTCGGCGGTGCCCAGGTCGTCCACGAGCAGCACCGCCAGCCGCACCATCCGCAGCCGGTGGGCGTGGTAGAGCGCGGTGACGGTGGGCGGCGGTGTGCCGCCGTCGCCGGCTTCGTACGTGTACCCGTGCCCGTACGCGTACGACGGCGCGGGCGTGGTGGGGGCCGAGCGCTCGCGGCGGAGCAGCGACGACCACAAGCCCCGCCGCACCCGGCCGGAGCCGGGCACGACGGAGCTCATTGGCAGTGCGAGGTGAAGCACGGGGATCCTCAGCCGTTGGCGCGGCGCCGCACGGCGTACAGGGTCCCGGCCCCGGCGACGACCAGGACCGCGGCCCCGGTCCCGATGGCGGTGTTGGTCGCGGAGGAGCCAGTATGCGCAAGCTCGGGGCTGCCGGACGAATCGCCCGGAGCGGCGCTGGGGGCGGCGCTCGGCGCGGCGCCCGGGGGGTTGCTCACCGAGGCGCTCGGCGCAACGCTCGGCGCGGCGCTCGGGTGCAGGCTCGGCGAGGCGCTGGGTACGCCGGCGGACTGGCTCGGCGTGGGCTTGGGCGAGGAGCTCGGCGCCGCGCTCGGGGCGGAGCTGACGGCGGGGGACGGCGTGCCCGAGGTGCCGCTCGCGGCGAGGGCCGGCCCGGCGAGAGCGACGGCCACCCCGGCGGCGGCGGCGGTGAGGGCCGCTGCCCGGCGGACGGACAGGGGGACGCGCTTCAGGTTCTTCAAGGTGGTTCTCCACGGTCGGTTGCAAGGGCGCCGGATCACGCCCTTCACCCCTGCACGACGCGCGACCCCCGGGGAGGTTGCCGCCGGTTCCGAAGTTTTTTCGCGCCACCGGGCGGCCGCTTCACGCGCCGGAGCCCCGGAGCCGGCGCAGGGCCGCGCCGAAGACCGCGATGCCCTCCTCGATCTCGCCCTTCGGGCCCGCCGCGTAACCGAGGATCAGGCCCGGCGGGCCCGGGGCCATCCGGTGCCAGGACAGCGGGTGGGCCTTGACCCCGAGCTCCAGGGCCGCCGCCGCGAGGGCGGTGTCGTCGAAGTGCGCGCCCTCGAAGGTGACCATGAGGTGCAGCCCCGCAGCCGCCCCGTGCACCCGTGCTCCCGGCAGCTCGGCGGCGATGGCCCGCAGCATCGCGTCCCTGCGCCCGCGGTGACGGCGCCGGACGAAGCGCAGGTGGCGTTCCAGCTCGCCCGACTCCATCAGCCGGGCGAGCACGAGCTGGGCGAGGACCGGGTTGCCGAGGTCGGCGTAGCGCTTCGCGGCGACCACCGCGTCCAGGTGGCGCGGCGGGACCAGCAGCCAGCCCAGCCGCAGGGCCGGTGCGAGCAGTTTGGACACGCTCCCGGCGTAGCAGACCGCTTCGGGCAGCAGGGCGCGCAGCGCGGGGACGGGGGCGCGGTCGTAGCGGTGCTCGGCGTCGTAGTCGTCCTCGACGACCACTCCCCCGGCGGCGGCCCAGCCGAGGAGTTCCCGGCGCCGCTCGCCGTCCAGGACGACCCCGGTCGGGAACTGGTGCGCGGGGGTCAGCAGCGCCGCCCGCGCCCCGCTCGCCCGGAGCTCCGCAACGTCCAGCCCGCCCTCGTCGACCCGTACCGGGACCGTCTCCAGGCGCCCGTACTCCAGTTGCTGCCGGGCTCCGAGCGAGCCGGGGTCCTCGACGGCGACGCGTCGTACGCCGTCCTCGCGCAGGACGTGCGCCAGCAGCCCGAGCGCCTGCGCGACGCCGGCGACGACGACCACCTCCCCCGGGTCGGCGCGGATGCCCCGGTTCCGGGCCAGCCAGCCGACGATCGCCTCCCGCAGCGCTGGGGTGCCCTGGGGGTTGCCGTAGCCGAAGTCGGCGGGGGTGAGTCCGGCCAGGACCCGGCGCTCGGCCTGGAGCCAGGCCGTACGCGGGAAGGCGGTCAGGTCGGGGACGCCGGGCGAGAGGTCGATCCGGCACGGTACGGCGCGCAGGGCGTCCACGAGCCCGCCACGAAGCGGCGGCGCCGAGGCCGCGGCCACCGGTGGCGGCGCCGCGACGACCACGGTCCCGGCCCGGCCGCGCCCGGCCACCTGCCCGGTCTCGGCCAGCCGCTGGTACGCCTCGGTCACCAGGCCCCGGGAGACCCGGAGCTCCGCGGCGAGGACCCGGCTGGCCGGGAGCCGGCTGCCGACCGCGAGCGTGCCGTCGGCGATGGCGGCGCGCAGCCGCTCCGCCAGCCACTCGGTACGGCCGCCCGCCGGGACCCGGCCGATGTCGAGTTGCAGGAAGTCCGACCCGGCCGTGGGCCCGGCCGTGGGCCCGGCCGTGGGCTGGACCGTGGGTTTGGCCTTCGCCTTGGCCTCCGGGCCGGCTTCGGCCCCGACGCCGCCGGTCGCCGCTTTGGACCCCAGTGTCGGGTGTTCTTTGGACCTGCTCATGGGTCCATTCTGGCGTCAGGCTCGACGGTATGAACACACCGTCCGCTCCCCTGCGCGACCTCGCCCCCGGCATCGCCGGCATGGCGCTCGTCGGCAGCAGTGTCACCGTCTCCCGATCCCTCGTCGACGCCCCGCTGTTCGGCGTCCAGGCCGTCCGGTACGCGGCGGCCGCGCTGATCCTGCTCGTCCTCGCCCGACTGGCCCGGGTGGCGGTCCTGCGGCCGCGCGGCCGGGAGTGGCTGTGGCTGGCCGGGATCGCGGCGACCGGGCTGGTGCTGTTCAACCTGGCCGTCGTACGGGGCGTGGCGCATGCGGAGCCGGCCGTGATCGCGGTCGCCGTGGCCTCCGTACCGATCCTCCTCGGGCTGATGGGCCCGCTGCTGGAGGGGCGCCGCCCCAGTCGACAGGTCCTGCTGGCCGCGCCGGTGGTGATGGCCGGGGCGGTGCTCGTGGAGGGGACGGGCCGGACCGACGCCGCCGGGGTGGCGTGGGCCTCGCTGGCGCTGGGGTGCGAGGCAGGGTTCACCCTGCTCGCGGTGCCGGTGCTGCGGCGGCACGGCGCCTGGGGGGTGTCGGTGCACGCGGTGTGGCTGGGGGCGGTGATGTTCGCGGCGCTGACGGTGTTCGTCGAGGGGCCCTCCGAGCTGGCGTCGGTTGCGCCGGGGCAGTGGGCGGCCGCCGGGTACCTGGCCGTGATGGTGACCGCGGTGGCCTTCCTGCTCTGGTACCGCACGGTGGCTGCCGTCGGCGCGGGCCGGGCTGGGCTGCTGACCGGGGTCGCCCCGCTCGCCGCGGCGGCCGCCGGCGCCCTCACCGGCGGCGGGGTGCCCGGCCCCGCGGTGTGGCTGGGGCTCGGGGTCGTGATCGCCGGGCTGGCGGCGGGACTTCGGCCGGGCCGTACCCCCGCGGGTCCGGCCACTCCCGCCGCACCCGTGGCGGAAAACGGCGCGGAACGGGCACCGGCGGCTCCCTGAGGGCCCGCACCCGCCCCCACCCTTGAGGGCGCTCGGCCTTGTGGATCACAATCCGCAGATGGCAACGCCCCCGTACAGCAGCTGGATGCGGTACTTCTCGCCGACCGCCAACCACCGCCGGCTCGGCCTGGTCTGCCTCGGGGTGGGGGTGCAGCAGGCCTCCTGCCGGTCGTCGGCCCCCGCGCGCTCGACCACCACGTGGCGGTGGTCCTCGGCTACATCACCCCGGACCGCCCGCTGGTGCCGCTGAGCGGGAGTGCCGGGGTGCTGCACGTGGTCGACGGGATCGTACGGGCGGCCCGGCGCGGCGGACCGCTGCTGGAAGTGGAGGCCGCGGCGGCGGTCCACGGGCTGCTCGTCGCGCTGCGCTACGCCCGATCCGCCGCAGGGTGGGCATGGCCCCGGTCCGGTTCCGCGCCCAGCAGTCGGCGCGCGGGCTCCTGCGCTGCGCCGGCCGATGCCCGCGTCAGGGCCGGCGCGCGAAGCAGAAGAGGTGCTCCTCGGGGTCGGCCAGGCCTCCCTGGGGGTGGAAGACCCGCGTGTGGTGGTCCAGCACTTCCAGGCCCGCGGCCGCCAGCGTGGTCAGGTGGTCCTCCGTGGAGAGGCTGCTGACCGTGACCCGGTGGCCCATCCACTCGATGTCGAGGTTGCGGATGTCGCCCGGCACCGTGGCCATCACGAAGTACCCGCCCGGCGCGACCCAGGACGCCATCCGCCCCAGGGCCGCGGCCACTTCCGGCTGGTCCATCATCAGCAGCGGGAAGAAGGAGCACACCGCCTCGAAGCCGTCCTCCGCGGGCGTGTACGTGCGCACGTCGGCCTGTTCGAAGCGCGCCCGCGGCACCCGGGCGCGCGCGAGGGCGACCATCTCCCGCGAGACGTCGATACCGGTCACCGCGCAGCCCGCCGCGGCCAGGGCCTCGGCGGTGGGCCGGCCCGTGCCGCTGCCCACGTCCAGCACCCGGGCGCCGCGCGGCAGTCTGGCGGTGAGCCAGTCGAGGGCCTCCCGTTGCGCGGGCACCTGCCCGAACGCCTCCTCGTAGCGCTCGGCGAGCGCGTCGAACACCTCAGCCGCAGAACCGTGATCGCTCATCCGCTCCCCTTCATCGCCGTACGTCACCCCAGGATGCCCGCCTGGCGGGCGGCGCGGATCCAGGACGGGAACTCCGACAGCAGCCGGTCGTACAGCTCCGGGTCGGAGAGGGTCTCGATGTCGTCGACGGCGAAGAAGCCGACGTTGTCCACGCGACGGCCGGGCAGGGTGTCAAAACGTTCCAACACCCCGTAGTTGGCCCTGCCGAGGCCGATGAACTGCCAGAACAGCGGTTCCTCCACCGCCGCGCGCAGCTCCCGTTCGATCGCGTTGTCGCGGTAGACGCCGCCGTCGGAGAAGAAGAGGACCAGCGTCGGGTCCGGGACGGGACTTTCGCGGACGTAGGCGCGGACCTGCGCGATGACCTTCTGCTCCTCGTTGCCCACGCCGACCGCGCGCATGTCGACCTGGCCCGGGACCAGACCCTTGCGCGGCTTGCGCCGGCTGAACAGGCTCAGCTCACCGACGCGTACGTGCAGCCGCAGCCACTCGGGGAGTTCGGCGATCACGAGGTCGGGGAGCCGCGCGGGGCTGGAGGCGAAGGTCCAGGCCTGCATCTCGCCGTCGTCGTCGAGCTGCGCCGCCACGGCGGCCATCCGCTCGGCGACGCGGGCGACGGTGCCGCGGCTGTAGTGGAAGGCCATCGAGCCGGAGGCGTCGAGCACGAGGATGACGCGGGCGGTGAGGGCGCCGACCCCGTGCTTGCTCAGGCTGACCGCGACCTGACGTTTGCGCAGCGACAGGCGCTCGCGCACCTCGGGGGGCAACAGTTCCTCGCCCTTGGTCAGCCGGACGGCGCCGGCGGCGGGGACGGCGGCCGGGGCAGGTGCCGGTTCAGGTGCCGGTGCGGGCACCGCGGACGTCGTCGGCGCCGGATCCTCGTTCACGCTGATGCCATAGTCGGTCGCCAGGCCCGCCAGCCCGTGGGCGTACCCCTGCCCGACGGCCCGGAACTTCCAGGCCCCGGCCCGCCGGTACAGCTCGCCGCTCACGTACGCCGTCTCCGTGCCCGCCGCCATGTCGAAGCGGACCAGCTCGGCCCCGGACACCGCGTCGAGCAGCAGCAGGTGCAGCCCGGGCACCTGCCCGAAGGAGCCGCCGTCCGCCGAAGCGCCGAACACGACGCGCTCGATGCCGGGCTCGATCGCACCGAGGTCGACGGCGATCGTGTCGGCGCCGGGCCGCTTGCCGTGGTGGCTCACGGCCCCGGACGCGTGCCGCGGCTGGTTGTAGAACACGAAGTCGGCGTCGGAGCGGACGCGTCCGTCGCCGCCCAGCAGCAGCGCGGACGCGTCCACGTCCGGGACCCCGGGGCCGGCCGACCAGCCGAGCACGGCCCGGACCGCGGTCGCCCCGATCGGCAGGTTGGCGCCCTTGTTCAGTGAAGTCACGGCTCCCAGTCTGCCCGGCGGACCCTACGGCCGGTAGCCGATGTTCAGTTCCGCCACCGAGGTCCACGCATTGCCGCCCACCTCCCTCGTGGCCTTGAGCTTCACGTACCGGGCGGTCCTGGCGGTGAAGGAGACGTCCTGCTGTGCGGTGCTGTCGGCGAAGGTGCGGGAAGCCGCAGCCGTCCCCCAGGTGACCCCGTCGGTCGAGGTGAACACCTGGTAGTCGGCGATGCGCCCGTTGCTCTGCGTCTGCCGGGGCAGGTAGTGCAGGTCGGAGACGTTGTACGAGGCCCCGAGGTCGAGGGTGATCTCGTGCGGCATCGGCGCGGCGGCCGTGTACCACCGGGTGTGCCAGATGGTGGAGCCTATGCGGCCGTTCTCGCGGGCGGTGCCGCCCGAGGGGCTGTCGTAAAGGGAGTTGGAGTCGATGGCCGCCGCGAGTTTGCCGGTGTTGGCGAGGCCGTACATCACCGTCACGGCGGCGGGGTCCACGGGGGTGTTCGCCTTGAGCGCGGTGAAGGTGTCCCCGGTGCCGGTGGTGGCGGTGTGCATGTTCGCCGCGGCCGGCACGGCGCCCGGCTGGTCGCTGCGGACGCTGACCAGGGTGTGGTCGGGGATCGCGAGGCTGCGCACGCGCAGGGCGGCGGTGTCCTCGATGGCGGTCACCTTGAACTCGACGACCAACCGGCGACCAGGGTGGCGACCAGGCCGGCCACCGCGGCCGCGGCCGGCCAGAGGGGGGTTCTCATGGGGCCTCCGGGAGTCGGCGCTTGCTTGGCGCAAGACCGCACGGCTCGAAGGCACGGGCGGTCCGCTCACTGATCAGTCAGCTTGCGGACCGCGGCACGGCAGGCCCATGGACAAAGCGGAGCGCCGTCCTGGACTTACGTGGATCAGGGGGATCAGGGGGATCAGGGGGAGGCGGGCACCAGCACCACGGCCGTCCCGTACGCACACACCTCGGTCCCGACGTCGGCCGCGTCGGTGACGTCGAAACGCATCATCAGCACGGCGTTCGCGCCGCGCGCCTTCGCCTGTTCGATGAGCCGCTCCATGGCCTGGTTGCGGGTCTCGACGAGGGTCTTGGTGAGGCCCTTGAGTTCGCCGCCGATCATCGACTTCAGGCCCGCGCCGATCTGGCTGCCGAGGTGGCGGGAGCGCACGGTGAGGCCGAAGACCTCACCGATCACCCGTTCGACGTGGTAGCCGGGGACGTCGTTGGTCGTCACGACCAGGACGCCGGTCTGCTCGGCGCCGGGGCCGCCGCCGTAGTCTTCGATTCCCATGGGACCCACTGTGGCGGCGCCCGCGGCGGCCCGCATCCGCAGGCCGCCGCGGTCACGGCATTCGGGCGGCGAGACCGAACTCGTACGCCACGACGGTGGCGGCGCTGAGCACGAGCCGGCCTGCGATGTCGGCGTGGGACGGGCCGGCGCCGACCAGGCCCAGCACCTCGCGTTCGCGCGGGGTCAGGTCGTCGAGGCCCGGGTGCGGGGTGCGGGTGACCGGGGCGGCGTAGGTGTCGATGAGCCCGCACAGGGCTCCGGGGCTGAGGAGCATCTCGCCGCCGTGCACGGTGGCGATGGCGGCGAGCAGCCGGGCGGGCGGGGTGTCCTTGAGGAGGAAGCCGCCGGCCCCGACCCGCAGGGCCCGAAAGACGTACGCGTCGGAGTCGAAGGTGGTCAGCACGAGCACCTTGGGCCGCGGCACGGCGGCCTCGGGCTCGGCCTGCGCCCTGGCGTCGGCTTCCGCGAGGATCCGCCCGGTGGCGGCGATCCCGTCGGTGCCGGGCATCCGGATGTCCATGAGCACGAGACGTCGGGCCGGGTCTCGGCGGCGAGCCGTACGGCCTCCTCGCCGTCCCCGGCCTCGCCCACGACCTCGAAGCCGGGGCGCCGCGGTGAGCAGCGCGGTCAGTCCGGAGCGGATCAGGAACTGGTCGTCGACGACGAGCACCCTCAGCATCGCCGCCCCCCTCTCCTCAGGAGCCACGGCTGCCGGCCCGGGGCACGGGGACGCGCAGGCTGCTCTCGAAGCCGCCCTCCGGGGCGGGTTCGGCGATCACCGTGCCGTGGCAGATCCTCGCCCGCGGGCGCGCCGGCGCGGCCCGGCCGGTCCCGTCGTCCACGTTGGTGAGCGCCTCCTGCGCGACGCGGTACGCGCACAGGTCGATCCCGGGCGGCAGGTCGTACGCCGTCCCCGTGACCCGTACGTCCACCGGTACGCCGGCCTCGCCCACCCGCTTGACCAGCTCGTCGAGTCCCCCCGAGACCGCCGGACCCGGGGGGGCGTCCGCTCGGTGGGGGCCGCATCCTCCTCGCGGAGCACGACCAGCATCCGGCGCATCTCGGCGAGGGCCTCGTGGGCACTGTCCCCGATGGTGTCCAGGGCCCGGCGGGCGGTCGGCGGGTCGGAGGAGAACACGTACCCGGCGAGACCGGTCTGGACGGAGATCACCGAGACGTGGTGGGCGATCACGTCGCCCACGCTGAGCGGTCCGATGCCGGGCGGCGAGCCGGGTGCCCCACAGGAGGACGAGGAGCGCGCCGGCCGCGCAGCGGGCCGAGACCGGGCGGCGGCGCAGGGAGGCGACGGAGGTCACCACCCGTGGGGGTAGGCGGGTTTCAACCCGTGGATGGGCGAGGCGGGGGTGGTGTCGGCCGTAGATCTCCCTGCGCCGTTCCCGACGACCGGTAGCGGCCCGTTCCCCCCGGGGTCCGCCGCGCGGCCGTGCCCGTTCGGGGGCGGGCACGGCCCCGTCACCTCCCGGGCGTTCTGCCCTGAGCGTAGACGCGGGGCGTTCACTCATTCACGCGTTTGGTCTGCGGCCGTGCTCCCGTTGCACGGGCTGTGCGGGGGCGGGAAGGCGCCCGGGACCGCCCGGTCGCAAACACGTCCGGCGAACCGTCTTGCGGGCAGCGTACCCGACCAAGCCCCTTACATCCGCGGCCGGATGGGGCGGAATTCACGGATGCGACGCCGCAACTTTCCCATCTGCACGTGCATCTGCGGATGCAGCCGCATTTCGGCCGTCGAATTACGCCATCAATTAACACCACTTCAATCATTGACGATCACGAATGACCCCGAGGCAACGGGGTTCGCGGGAAATCGGGCATTACCGAGCGCCCCGCTTGCACGCGGGAAACGTTGCATGAATGGGCGCCGCGGAAGGATGAATGGAGGCGGCCGCGAATTGATCCGGAGTGACTGTAGGATCGCCGCATCGCGCAGTGGCCGACGGCCACTTGCGTGGTGGTCCCGGGTTGCAGCCCGGGACCACCCGACAGACCAGTCACCTCATAGAAAGGCACACCATGGCCTGCGGAAAGGAACGGGTTGGCCGTGCAGACGACCCCGAACCTCGCCCCAGCATTATCCCTGACCCTCCCTCCCGGGAAACCTCCGCCGACGACAAGATCAGGGCGCGCTTCTGGTCGACCCTGATCGTGGCCGTCTATCTCGTGGTCGCGGTGGCCCTGGTGTTCAGCCATCCGCGAGCGGCACCCACGGTCCCGCTGCTGGCCCTCCTGGCGGCCGCCCTCGGCACGATCTGCTCCCCGTTGGTCCTGCGGCTCCTGCGCCGCCGGCGCCGGGAGTCCTGACACCCCTCGTGGGGGCGGCGTTTCACCCGCCCCCACCGCACTCGCGCCACTCGGGTCACTCGGGTCACTCGCGCCATTCACGCCACGCGCGCCGTCCGTACACCAGAACCCCCGTACGAGTGATTGGCCTGCCCCCGGCGGACTCCCTAACATGGGCCGTTCACCCAGCCGCCGAACCTCTGACCAAGGTGGGCCCAGGACATGGATTTAGGGCAGAACTCCCGGATTCCCCCGATTGACATGCACACCCCGAGCGTGGCCCGGATGTACGACTGGCTCCTGGGCGGGGTGGAGAACTACGACAGCGACCGCCAGGCCTGCGCCGCACTGCTGGAGATCGCCCCCAGCACCCAGCTCCTCGCCCGCAACAACCGCGCGTTCCTGCGCCGGGTCGTCCGGATCCTCGTCGAGGACTACGGGATCCGCCAGTTCCTGGACCACGGATCGGGCCTGCCCACCCAGGACAACGTGCACGAGGTGGCCCAGCGGGCCCACCCGGACTGCAAGGTCGCCTACATCGACAACGACCCCATGGTCCTCGCGCACGCCCTGACCACGCTGCACGAGAACACCGGCACCCTCGTCATCCCCAGGGACATGCGCCTGACCCGGGCGATCCGCGAGGACACCGACGGCTTCCTCGACTGGAAGCAGCCCATCGCCGCACTGTTCGTGTCGGTCCTGCACTGCCTCCCGGATGCGGACGGCGACGCCGACCCCGCGGCGGTCGTGCGGAACACGGCCGCACTGCTGCCCCCGGGCAGCTTCATGGTGATCTGCCAGCTCGTCAGTGACGACCCGGTCGTACGGAATGACGTCACCCGGCTCATGGACGTCATCACGCACAGCCGTTGGGGCCGCGTCCGCGAACGCCACGAGGTGCGGCGGTACTTCGACGGCCTGCGGATCCTCGACCCCGACCTGGTGGACGTGGTGGACTGGCGGCCGGACACCCCGCCCCCACCCATGCCCAACCGGCCCACGGACTGGGTCGAGTGGGGCGGCGTGGGCCGGCTCTGACCGCCGCCGCCCCTACGGCGAAAGGGACGCCCTACGCGAACCGGCCCTTCGCCGCTTCGATCAGGGCCCGGCTGTCGTCCATCGACTCCGCCGCCTGCCGGAGCTTGGTGAGGGCGTTGCGGTAGTCGTCGAGGGCCCGCGGCCGGGTCACGTACGTCGCGCTGCTGATGTGTTCCACGTACGCCAGCTCGGACTGCTCGGGGTCGCCGAACTTCAGGTGCATGATCGGGTAGGGCGGCGTGGCGCTGTAGGCCCGGGACATCATCAGCACGCGGATGTTCACCTTGGCGACCCCACACGCCTCCAGCAGGTGGTCCAGCTGTTCGCGCATCACCTCATGCTCGCCGTAACGGCGGTAGAGGATGCCCTCCTCCAGCAGGACGGTGACGCGCGGCAGGGAGCCCTCCATGAGCCGCAGCTGCCGCTGGCGGCGCAGTTCCACCACCCGCGCGATCTCGTCGGGATGGGCACTGGGCATGGCGGCCTCGACCATGCACCGGGCGTAGTCGGGGGTCTGGAGGATGCCGGGGACGACGAGGTTCTCGTAGACGCAGATCTCCTCCGCGTCGCCCTCCATCTGGATCAGGCGCTTGAGGAAGTCGGGCGTCACATCGCTGAACTGCTCGTACCACTCGGAGGTCCGGCCGAGTTCGAGGAGCCGCTCGATCATCCACATGTCGTCGGCGTTGGCGCCGTAGTGGCGGGCCAGGTCGAGGACGTCCCGCCGCTTCGGAGGGCTCTCGCCGCGCTCCAGCCGGCTGATCTTCGACACCGAACCGCGGATGACCGGAGCCACCTGCCGCAGCGTGAGACTCCGGGCCTCCCGCAGGGCCCGCAGTTCCTGCCCCAGCATGCGGTCGGCCGCCGCCCGTCCGGGCTCCTTTCCCATGGACAGGACGGAGGCTCCGGGGTCGGGCAGCGGGTCGGGGAGGGCGGACATACAAACTCCAATATGACTGAGGAAGTTGTCAGTCACCAGAATGGGGTCTGAATGCGCACCCTCCAAGCTTTGGCCTGAGGTCAGGTCGCCATCAGGTCAGTTGATCGAATTCCGAACGCTTGACGCCGTCGATGAACGCCTCGATCTCCGCGGCGGTGAACAGCAGTGCCGGACCGTCCGGGAAGCGCGAGTTGCGCACCGCCGCACCGCCGCCGGTCAGCGCGGCGACTTCCACGCAGTTCCCGTTTCCCACGCTGGCCGCGCTCTTGACCCAGACCGCACCCGGGATTTCGTTCGCGGCCATGCCATTGGTCAACTGCATGATTCAACCTCTCCCTCGCCCGACACACCTGATCGTGCAATCCCATATGGGATTGCACGACAACCACTGGCGAGAATGCTAGCTACGCAGAGCGAGCACGGGAGTCCCCCGAAAGGAGGCCTGAAATCCGGCCTCCTCATATGATCGGAGATTGGCTCGTATCGGGCTAACCCGCGGTGAGTCAGCCGGTTCGCGCGGCGCGACCTCGCCATAGTCGTCCGTGGCGGCCGCCAGGTCGCCGCCCCCGCGCCGCGTACCGCGGTCGGGGTGGATGTCTTCATAGAGGAGCCGGCTCATGCTGAAGCCCACCAGGACCGTCCTCGCCCTCACCGCCGGAAGCCTGGTGCTCGGCCTGGCGGGGGCGGCCGCCGCGGTCGCCGACGCGGACCCGATGCCCGACATGCCGGGGCACGCGGCCGTCGTGGCCGACGATGACGATGACGATGACTACCTCCTCCAGCCCGACGGGCAGCAGGAGTACAAGCACGCCCGCGGCGTGGTGGTCGCGCACGGCAAGCTGACCGTCCGCAGCCGGCCGAGCACGCACGCACACAAGGTGGGCGTGGTGTTCCCGCACCAGAAGCTCGCGATCGAGTGCAAGAAGCGCGGCGAGCGGATCGACGGCAACGACCTCTGGTACCTCCTGGACGGCCGGAACGAGAACGTCGGCATGGACGGCGGGGTCGGCGGCCCGATCGCGAAGGACGCGAAGGACCACGAGCGCTGGGTCGCGGCCCGCTACGTCAAGAACCTCACCCCTGTGAAGTGGTGCTACTGACCTGCTCGGACAGCCGCCGACCGGACCGCCCGGCGCCCCGCGAGGGGCGC
>NZ_JBHWVM010000066.1:0-44373 GCF_042736805.1 Streptomyces sp. NPDC060031 | reverse complement strand
CCCCTGAGGGGTCCGGGACCGAGGCACGTCCACGTCCGTACGCAGCGACCGGCGCCGACGCGAAGACCCGGCCCGCGGCGCCCGCCCGCACGGGCAGGCGCCCCCTCGCCCGGACGTCAGCGGGCCAGGAACTCGTCGAGGAGCTTGTCGACGTCGAGGAACTCCTCCCCCGCGCCGGTGATGGCGTACGTCTGCTCCAGGAAGCCCGTGAGCGCCCGGGCCTCCACGAAGAGGACGGTGTCCCCTTGCGTCTCGGCGGCGGGGCCTCGCAGAGCTATGCGGAGCTCGTCGGCGCCGGCTGCCCGATGAGGGCTGAAGGTGACGTCTCCCTCGCCCACCGGGCTGTGGAGCCCCTCGGCGAGCATCTGCCGGTCGAAGTGCCAATGGGCCAGGACGGTGGGGCCGTCGAGGAACGCCGCTTGGACCACGTACGGGTCCTCGCCGTCGTACGAGAACCGGGCAAGGAGCGGCAAACGACCCCTCGCCGCGTCGAGGCGGACAACGGTCAGAGCAGACACACAGGACATCGACAGGCCTCCGGGATGGGCTGCACGGCTGCACTCATCTGCCCCGCTTCACCCTTGTCACACAGGCCCGCACGAGGGAACCGCCCGGAAGGCCGCGGGACGCCCACCCGTCCCCGCGGAGCGGTAATCGCGTGGTGTGCCGCGACCGGATTGTTGGTTAGGGTGACAAGTAGAGGCTTGGAGCGGGTGTACGCGGAGCAGTTGCGCTCGCTGGACGGTGGGTCGGACACGACGGGGGGGGCTCGCGTTGGATCGCCTGGCCGGAGCGGACCTGGAAGCCGGCCGAGCCCAGTTCGTGCTCGACGGGTTCGTCCTCTTGCTCGGTCCAGCCGCGCAGCCCGTACGGGCCCTCGGCGACCAGCGCCCGAAACGCGATGCCCTTGGCGCAGGCCCGGGCGGTGGTGGCCGCGACGATGCCGTTTCCGACCTGCCCGCGGGAGCCGTGTGACCGGCCGGCCGGCGCCGGCGGTGCTGCCCCCCTCGCTGCGCGCGGGGCTCGGGCTGATCGCGGCCCTCGCCGCGCTGATGGTCGGCGTGCTCGGGATCCTGTACGCCGGCCACAGCCGGCCCGGCATGGTGGACGTGTGGATCCAGTCGGCGGTGGACGGCGTGCGGCCGCCGTGGCGGCACGTCGCTCTGGCCATGGACTTCATGGGGGAGCCCGCCGGAGCGGCGACGCTGGTCGTGGCCACCGTGTCGGGCTGCCTGCTGCTTCGGCGTCCTCGCGCAGCGGTGCTCGTCGTTGTCGGCGTCGGCATGGCCGTGGGGGCGGCGACGCTGCTCAAGCACCTGGTGGGACGCACCATCCACGGCGGGTACCTGTCCTACCCGAGCGGGCACACCGCATTCCTCACCGCGTTCGCCCTCGTGGTGGCGCTGCTCGCGACCGGCCGGCTCGGCCTCGTCCGGACGGCCGGCACGCTGCTCGTGCTCGCCGCGGCCCTGGTTGCCGGCGCCGCCATGGGCTGGGCGCAGGTCGCCCTGGGCGCGCACTACCCGACCGACGTCCTCGGTGGCTGGTGCACCGCGCTGGCGGTGATACCGGCGACCGCGTGGCTGGTCGACCGGACGGCCGACCGGCTGACCGACCGGACGGCCAACCGGACGGCCGACGCCGGTCGGCGGGTGCGTCGCTGACGTCACGCCACGTCACGTCACGCCAAGCGGCGGAAGACGGGCTTCACCGGCCGCCCGGCCAGCCATGGGGTGGGGTCAGCGGCGTCCAGTGCCTTCCGGTACACCGCACATGCCTGGGCCACCACGTCTACGGTGCGGTCGATGTCGGCGTCGTCCAGCGCGCTGCTCACCACGAACGACGGGGCCAGCACTCCGCCCGTGAGGAGCCGGCGCAGGAACAGGGTGCGGTACTGCTGTGACGGCTGCAGGTTCTCGTCGAGGGTGGCGAAGACCAGGTTGCTGGCCCGGCCCCGGACGACGATGTGGTCGCCGACGCCCATGGCGGCCGCGGCCTCGCGGACACCGGCGGCCAACCGCTCGCCGAGGGCGTGCAGCCGCGCGGTGATGCCCTCCTCGACATAGGTGGTCTGCACCGCCATCGCGGCGGCCAGCGAGTGCGTTTCCGCACCGTGCGTGGTGGACAGCAGGAACACCCGGTCTCCGGAGTGGCGCAGCCCGCCCCGCTCCATCAGGTCGCGGCGCCCGGCCAGCGCGGAGACCGCGAACCCGTTGCCCAGCGCCTTGCCGAACGTGGAGAGGTCGGGGACGACGCCGTACAGACCCTGGGCGCCCGCCTCGGACCAGCGGAAGCCGGTGATCATCTCATCGAAGATCAGTACGCAGCCGTGCCGGTCGGCCAGCTCGCGCAGGCCGGCGAGGTACCCGGGAGTGGGGTCTCCCCCGCTCGAACGAAGTTGAGAGCTTGGGGAAGGCTCGGCGTGGCCGGCAGGTTCGAGGATCAGGCAGGCGACCTCGCCCTGGTACCGGGTGAGCAGTTCTTCAGTGGCGGCCAGGTCCCCGTACGGGAACGCCACGGTGAGTTCGGTGGTCGCCGCCGGAACACCGGCGGACATCGGCGTGGTGCCGATGAACCAGTCGTCGACGGAGAAGAACGGATGGTCGCCGCAGATGGCCACCCGCGGGCGCCCGGTGACGGCGCGGGCGAGGCGCACCGCGGCGGTGGTGACGTCGGAGCCGTTCTTCGCGAACTTCACCATCTCGGCGGTCGGCACCGTGGCCAGGAAGCGTTCCGCGGCCTCGACCTCCACGATGGACGGCCGGACGAAGTTGCTGCCGCGGTCGAGTTCCCGCCGCACCGCCTCGAGCACGCGCGGGTGGGCGTGGCCGAGGCTGACCGACCGCAGGCCGGAGCCGTACTCGACGTAGCGGTTGCCGTCGACGTCCCACACGTGGGCACCGCGGCCGTGGCTGATGACCGGGGCCAGGTTCTCGGGGTACTGGTCGTCGCCCTTGGCGTAGGTGTGGGCGCCCCCGGGGATCATGGCGTGCAGCCGCTCGTTCGCCATCCGCGACCGGGGCAAGCGGAACTCTCCGGCGTCCACGCTGACTTCACCCTTCCTTTCGCTGCAGGACCTCGGCGAGGCTCGGCGCCTCCCGGTCCCGCTTGGACATCGATATGACCGGAAGCGGCCAGGGGATGGCGAGCTCCGGGTCGTCGAAGGCGATCGTCACGTCCTCGGCCGGATCGTGCGGGCGGTCGATCCGGTACGAGACGTCGGCGGTCTCGGTCAGCGCCTGGAAGCCGTGCGCGCACCCCGCCGGGACGTACAGGGTCAGCTGGGTCTCGCCGGACAGGTCGAAGAAGGCCCGGTTGCGGTAGGTCCGAGAGTCGGGCCGCAGGTCCACGACGACGTCGAAGACCCTCCCGTACGAGCACCGCACGAGCTTGGCCTCGCCGGCACCCGAGCGCAGGTGCAGGCCGCGCAGCACGCCCCGGACCGAGCGGGACACGCTGTCCTGGACGAAAGCGTCCGGGTCGAGGCCCACCGAGCGGACCACGTCGGCGTCGAAGGTGCGGCAGAAGAAGCCGCGCTCGTCGGCGTAGGGCGTCGACTCGAACAGGTACGCGCCGGCGATCGCCGGGACTTCGGTCGCTTTCATGGAGCCTCCCGCAGGGCGTGGGCGTGGTCGGCCGCCGGGAAGAGGGCCGCGGTCAAGGCGGTGAACTGGTGCTCGAGGCGCCGGGTGGCGGTCAGGTTCCGCTCCGTGAGGGTCCGCCGCAGCTCCGCCGAGCGCTGCTCCAGCGCCCGGAACTGCTCGAGCAGCCGGTCGGCGTCGACCTCGCGGGCCGGGTGGCAGTAGGCGGCGAGACCCATCTGGGCCATGAGCGCGTCGCTCTTCGCCGCATAGCTGAGTGCGAGCGTCGGAGTGCCGACCTTCAGCGCGCAGATCAGGTTGTGGTACCGGACGGCCACCACCGTGTCGACCGCCGCCATCTCCTTCATCAGGTCGGCCAGTGAGGACGTCTCGGCAGCGGTGACCAGCGGCGAGTCCACCGCGTCGAGGATCGCGGCGACCACCGGCACGTCGACCCCGTCGCCGGTGAGCAGCCGGACCGGCCTGCCGTCCTCGACCAGCGCGCGGACGAAGCGGATCGTCCCGTCGAGGTAGCGCCGGTGGATCTCCTCGGCCCGGGCCCGGTCGTCGTCACCGCCGTGGAAGGCCATGACGCCGACGCCGACCGGGCCCGGCGGGACTGAGATTTTGTCGGGTCCGCTCGCCGACAGCGTCGGCAGGGAGAAGGCGAGGTCCGGGTAGACCTCGTCGTGCGCGGTGTCCACGCCCATCGCCCGCATCGCGTCGCGGGACGGGGTGTCCCGGTACGACCGGTACGTGGCCAGCCGCGCCGACCAGCGCACCAGGGCCCGGGTCGGCCGGTTGCCGATCGCGGCGGCGCCGACGCTGACCAGCGCGACCCGGGTGCCGAACAGCCGGCCTGATGCGCAGAGCAGGAACAGCGAGTACGGGAAGCCCCACGGCCGCAGCGGCAGCGTCGCCTCCAGAACGCCCATGCCCGGCACGATCACCACGTCGTGCCGGCGCACCCAGGCAGCGGTGCGGACGGCGTCGACGAGTTTGCCCAGACCCTTCGCCGCGATCGCGGCCGCCCGCGACGCGGTCCGGTACTCCCCGCGGTACCAGTGCAGCCGCGTCGCGGGGATCCGGTACCGGGTCGTGACGACCTCGGGTCCGCCGCACAGGGCGTCCACGACCGCCTCCGGGTGCTCGGCGCGGAGGTAGCCGAGCACGGCCTCGAGCGACCCGTCGTTGCCGAGGTTGCCGGAGCCGAGCAGGCCGAACACCCCGACGCGCACCGGAGTTTCGTGTCCCGACGTCATGCCCGCCTCCCCTCACGGCCGGCGACGAGGGCATCGACCGAGACGGTGAGCTCGGCCGGGTCGACGGGGGCGCGGTCCTCGACCCGCTCGCCGGCGCCCGGCCGGACCCGGCTGGCCATCCATGCGACCAGGTGGCGGTGGCACGCGCGCCGGTCGGCGGGGGACAACGGCGCCCGCCGGACCGCCGCGACGAACCCCCAGACGTACTCGGCGAGCAGCCGGGGCGTCGGGTGCAGCGGGCCTGCCCGGAGCGGATCCAGGTTGACGCACCGGGAGCGCTTGCCGGGGTTCGCGCGCTCGGCGCGGGTGGGGTGGTCGCGGCGGAAGTACAGCAGCTCCGGCACCTGGTGGAAGGGCCCGTGCAGGGCGATCTCGGCGACGAACGTGCGGTCCGCGTGGTGGTAGCTGTCGAGCGGTTTCACCCGGCGCAGCACGTCGGCCCGCATCACCCCGTAGAAGTCGTCCCCACCGGGCTCGAACAGCAGACTGCGGAAACGCTCCGGCGGGTGCGGAGAGCCGGTGGCGAGCCCGTACTCGTACGGCACCTTCACCTGGCCGTCGCCGTCGATGACCGCCTGGTCGGCGTGCGCGACGATCACGTCCGGCCGCTCGTCCAGCGCCTCCACGCAGCGCCGCAGCAGGTCCCGGGCGTACAGGTCGTCGTGCGAGGCCCACTTGAACAGCTCGCCTCGGCACTCGGTGAACACGTAATTGTGGTTCGGCGAGGCGCCGATGTTCCGGGGCAGCCGGAGGTACCGGATGCGCGAGTCCCGCGCGGCGTACCGGCGGCAGATGTCCTCGGTCCCGTCGGTCGAGGCGTTGTCGGAGATGACCAGCTGGAAGTCCTCGTAGGTCTGGCCGAGCAGGGCGTCGAGCGACTCGGCCAGGTACTCCTCGCCGTTGTACACGGGCAGGCCGATGCTCAGCCTGGGTTGGGCGGTCATGAGATCCTCACTTCGGGAATGGGGTTCTTGCTGTGCTCGCGCAGGGCGGACCGCAGTTGCAGCCACCACACGGCCGAGCCGCTGACGGTCGCGGCGGCGACGCCCCAGGCCGAGCCGACCGTGCCGGCCGCGGCCGCCCCGCCGAGCCCGCCGCTGACATAGCAGACGGAGGCGAACAGCTGGCAGCGCAGGCTGCGCCGGGCCGCGCCGAGCGCGCGCAGCCCGGCCGCCGCGCCGGTGCCGAGGCCGGCGCCCGCGACGGCGAGGGTGACCGGCAGGATGAGTTGTGCGGCGGAGGGCCAGACGCCGCCGAGCACCAGCTCACCGAGCCGGTCCGGCACCGTCAGCAGCGCGCCGCCCCAGAGCAGCGCGGCGGCGGCCTGCCCGCCGCCCAGCAGGAGGCAGAACGAGCCGAGCCGGTGCGGGGCCTGCCGTAGCACCCGCGCCGCCTCCGGGACGGTGACCAGCGACAGTCCCATCAGCACGGCGAGGAACGGGCCGAGCAGGAGCTCGGCGCCCCGCACCGCACCCACCGCGCCGACCCCGACGATCGCGCCGAGCCCGTACGCCCGCAGCTGGCTCGCGCCGCTGAGGCTGACGTTCTCGACCAGGTAGCGGTAGCCGAGATCGCGCTGCTCGCGCAGCCACCCGCGCGCCCCGGTCATCCTCGGCCGGATGCCGGACTGGAGGCAGCCGTACGCAGCGGCCACCGTGGCGGACGCGCCCCAGGCGAGCACGAAGGCGGCCACGCTGCCCACGTGGGCCGCCACCACCAAGGCCGGGACGAGCGCGACGCCCCAGACGAGGTCGTTGACGAACGCTTTCCGCCCGGCGCCGGCGGCGAAGAACGAGAACCGCCAGGCATCCTGCAGCAGCAGCCCCGGCAGCATGACGCCGAGGCACGCGAACGCGGGCCCCACGCGGCCGCCGAGACCGAGCCCGACCAGCAGACACGCCGCGCCGAGGGCCGTACCGGCGGCGAGGGCGGTACCCGCCGACCGGGCCACCGCCCCGCGCCAGGACGCGTCCGGCACGCCGCTGAAGCGCACCACGAGCGGGTCGGTGGCCAGCCCGCGGGAGACGTTGAGCACCACGCCGTACGTCACCCAGGCGAGGCTGAACACGCCGAACGCGGTCACCCCCAGCGAGCGGGCCACGTAGATGCCCACCGCGAAGTTGGACATGCTGGAGGCCGCCTGGTCGGCCAGTCCCCAGGACAGCCGGCCGACGAGGGCCCGCTTGGCGGACCCCGCCGATGCCGTCTCCTTCGCCTCCTCGGTGGTCATCGGCGTCATGCCTTGATCAACCCGGCGCCGCGCAGGGCGTCGGCCGCGGCGGCGACGGTGTCGAACGGCAGCCCGGACCGCTCGGCGACCTCCAGCAGAGCGTGCTCGCCGTCGGAGAGGCTGAGCACCCAGAGCATGGCCATCTGGGCCTGCTTCGCGTCGCTGCGGCCGCCGAGCGAGTCGTACAACCCGCGTCGGCCCAGCTGTGGTTCGCCGTAGGGGCTGAGGTTGACGTACCGCCGGTTGCGGTCGAGCACGGCGAATGCCTCGCGGCAGACGGCGAGGGTGTCCGCCATCGCCTCCGGGGAGACGAAGTCCAGATTGTCCGCCGAGGTGTGGTATTCGGGGTAGCCGGCGTACGGGGTCCGGCTGAGCGAACCCACGCCGAGATCGAACCCGGGCGAGCAGAACTGCCGCTCGTCGTAGCCGTACGGAGTGAACTCGGTGACGCGGTGCGGGCGGTCGGAGGCACGAAGCACGTGCTGCACCACCCGGTCGATCTCCGCGTCGCCGCGCCTGCTCTGTTTGTACGTCAGCTGCCCCGAGTCCCCGGCGCAGGCCAGCACCAGCCCGTGCTTGACCCTTCCCCCAGCTCTCGGCTCCGCTCGAGCAGGGGATGCCCCATTCACCCGCTCCGCGTTGCGGGCCAGCCAGGTGATCGCCCCGATGGTGCCGGGCGCGAACAGGAACCGGTAGGTGTAGTACGGCGTCCGCTCCGCCAGCGCCCGGGCCAGGAACGTCGCCACCGCGATGCCGGCCAGGTTGTCGTTGGCCAGCGACGGGTGGCAGACGTGGCAGGAGACGATCACCTCGTCGGCGACCTGGCCGGGGACCACGTGCTCGGCGTAGGTGAGGTGGCCGTCCGAGAGCGTGGAATCGATGCGCACCTCGTACTCGCCGTCCGGCAGCGCGTCCAAGGTCTCCTGGGCCAGGCAGAACCCCCATTGCGGCGTGTAGTAGCTGGTGCGGTACGGCACCCAGGCCGGGTGGTCCGGCAGGGTGTGCAGGTGTGCGCGCAGCTCGGCCAGCGGCATGGTCGCCGCCACCGGCACGCTGTAGCCGAGCACGTGCAGGCTGGACGCGGCGAAGTCGACGACCCGGTTGCCGGCGGAGTCGGCGATGTACGCGTCCCGGATGTTCCACTCCTGCGGCACCGTCCAGTCGAGCACTTGCGTCCCGGTCGGCACCTCGTGCACCTGCAGCGGAACGTACTCGCCGACGATCTCCAGGGTGGCGCGCACACCGTCGCCGGTGATGCTCCGGCACAGCGGGTACAGCCGCTCCACCAGCGCGTACATCTCGTCGCCGGCCGCGGTCATCGGCGCCACCGCAGGGTGTCGTCGACGGCGCCGGCGTCGGACGCCGCGCGCAGCACGGCCAGCCGGGTGAAGCGTCGCTCGAAGTCCTCCCGGGTCAGCCCGTGTTTGCGGTAGGCGTCGGCGAGTTCGAGCGCGCCCTGCTTCACCGTCCACTCGCAGTCGAAGCCGGGCACCGCGGCGCGGAACCGGGAGAAGTCCACCCGGTACGAGCGCGGATCGGCACCGCTCGCCCCGGTGATCTTCACCCGCGAGCCGGGGACCGCCTCGGCGACCTGCTCGGCGATCTCGGCGACCGTGACGTTGTTGATCTCGCTGCCGATGTTGAACGCCCGGTCGTGCACCGATTCCCGCGGCGCGACCAGCGCGGCCGCGAAGGCCCGTGCGATGTCGGCCGCGTGCACCAGCGGGCGCCAGGGGGTGCCGTCGGAGAGCACCAGCACCTCGCCGGACAGGAGCGCGTGGCCCACCAGGTTGTTCAGCACGATGTCGGCGCGCAGCCGGGGCGAGTAACCGAAGGCGGTGGCGTTGCGCATGAACACCGGGCTGAAGTCGCCGTCGGACAGCGCGTGCAGCTCGTCCTCCACCCGCACTTTGGACTCCGCGTACGGCGTCACCGGGCGCAGCGGGGCGTCCTCGGTCACCAGGTCGTCCCCGCCGGCGGCGCCGTAGACCGAGCAGGTCGACGCGTACAGGAAGCGGCGCACTCCGGCGTCGCGGGCCAGCCGGGCCAGCCGTACGGAGGCGTGGTGGTTGATGTCGTAGGTGAGGTCCGGCGCCAGCGATCCCAGCGGGTCGTTGGACAGCGCGGCCAGGTGGATCACGGCGTCCACCCCGGCCACGTGGTCGGCCGTGACGTCGCGCAGGTCCACCCGCCGCCCCGGCGGGTCCGCGGGCGGCGGGCCGAGGACGCAGTCGGCGAACAGGCCGGCGTCAAGGCCGACGACCTCGTGCCCGGCGGAGCTGAGGACCGGGGCCATCACGGTGCCCAGGTAGCCCTGGTGTCCGGTCAGCAGTACGCGCATGGTTCATCCCCCCAGATTGAGCGTGAGTTTGGTGACGGCGAATGCCTCGGCGTAGCGCGCATGGCATTCGATGCCGCGGATCCGTGCGAGACCGAGGAAGGCCTCCCGGTCGTACCAGGGGCGGTGCCGTTGCGAGGGGTAGTGCTCCTGCAACAGCCGCACCTTCTGTTCGGCGATCTCCGGCGACAGCGGCTGGTACGCCGCCGGACGGCCGAGATCGCCGTCCCACTTGACGATCTCGTAGCCGAGCACGAGGTGGTCGCGGAACGCGGTGGTGACCAGCTTCGCCAGGCCGCGGTGATCCTGGTGCGCGTCATCGGTGCGCGGCGCCAGCACCAGGTCCGGCTCGGTCTGCCCGCGCAGCTCCTCGACCGCGGCCTTGGCCTCGTCCCAGTGCGTGGGCATCCGGCCGTCCGGCAGCTTGAGCACGGTCAGCCGCAGTTCGGCGCCCGGGCAGAAGGCGGCGAGCGCGGCCCGCTCCTCCTCCTCCCGCTCGCTGCCACCGCCGGAGAGCACCAGCACGTCGATGCGGATACCCGGCCGCGCGCTGCACAGCGTCAGCAGCGTGCCGCCGGCGCCGATGGCGATGTCGTCGCAGTGCGCGCCCACCGCGACGACCCGGTCCAGGCGCCCGGCTCCGAGCCGGATCACGCCCTCGCTCCAGCGCTCGCGCCGTCCCGTTCCCACACGGCCCACGGACGGTCGCCCACGGCGTAGGCGGCGTCGAGCGCGGCCCGCTCCTTCACGGTGTCGGTCGGCTTCCAGAAGCCGCGGTGCTGGTGCGCCACCAGCCGTCCGCGCTTGGCCAGTTGGGCACATCCGTCGGCGACCAGGTCACCGTTCTCCGGTATGTGGTCGAAGACCTCCTGGCGGAGCACGAAGTAGCCGCCGTTCTCCCACAGCGGCATGTCGCTCACCGCGGTGATGCCCCCCACCAGGCCGTTCTCGCCGAGCTCCACACAGTGGAACGAGGACTGCGGCGGCACCACCATCATCGACGCACCGGCGTCGCGCCGGGAGAAGGAGTCGATCATCTCCGGAAGCGGGGCGTCGGTGAGCACGTCGGCGTAGTTGGCGAGGAACATGTCGTCGCCGTCCAGGTGGTGCCGCACCCGGCGCAGCCGCTCTCCGATCGGCGACTCGATGCCGGTCTGCACGAACGTGATCGTCCAGGAGGCGATGTCGGTGGACAGCAACTCGGTCTGCCCGCCCCGCAGCACGAAGTCGTTGGACGTCGTCTCCTCGTAGTTGAGGAAGAAGTTCTTGATGTGGTGGGCCCCGTACCCGAGGCACAGGATGAACTCCGTGTGCCCGAAGTACGCGTAGTAGCGCATGACGTGCCAGATCAGCGGCCGCGGGCCGACCATCGCCATCGGCTTGGGCAAGTCGTCGGAGGCACCGCTGCGCATGCGCAGCCCATAACCGCCGCAGAACAGTACGACCTTCACGGCTTGACCTCGACAATGCTCAGTTCCGGAATGGGAAAGACCAGCCGGCCGCCCCAGGCGTGCACGAAGGACAGTTGCTCAACGAGCTCGTCCCGCAGGTTCCACGGGAGGACGAGCACGTAGTCCGGTTCGTCGGCGGCTATCTGCTCGGGCGGCAGGATCGGGATGCGGGTGCCCGGGGTGAACCTGCCGTGCTTGTAGGGGTTGCGGTCGACCGTGTACGGGAGCAGGTCGGGCCGGATGCCGCAGTGGTTGAGCAGGGTGTTGCCCTTGCCCGGAGCGCCGTAGCCGACGACCGTCTCGCCGCGCTCGGCCGCCTCGACGAGGAACCGAAGGAGGTCCCGGCGCACCTTGGCCACACGGGCGGAGAACTCGGTGTACCCGGACAGCTCCTGCAGCCCGGCGGCCTTCTCCCGGTCCAGCACGTCGGCCACCCGTCGGGTCGGCTCGCCGGCCGCCTCGGTCGGCCGGGCCCACAGCCGGATGGAGCCGCCGTGCGTGGGCAGCAGCTCGACGTCCACGAGCGCGAGTCCGCCGCTCGCCAGCGCCCGGGTCGCGGACGCGACCGTGTAGTACTGGAAGTGCTCGTGGTAGATCGTGTCGTACTGGTTCTCCTCGATCAGGGTCAGCAGGTGCTGCACCTCGATGGAGACCCAGCCGTCGTCGGCGACCAGGGCGCGCAGCCCCCGGGTGAACCCGACCACGTCGGGGATGTGCGCGTACACGTTGTTGGCGACGACCAGGTCCGCCGGGCCGTGCTCGGCGCGGACGGCCGAGCCGGTGGCCGGGTCCAGGAACTCCGTGAGCGTGGGCACGCCCGCGTCCCGCGCCGCGGCGCCGACGTTCACCGACGGCTCGATGCCGAGGCAGCGGATCCCCCGGTCCACCATGTGCTTGAGCAGGTACCCGTCGTTGCTGGCGACCTCGACCACGAAGGCGTCGGGGCCGAGAGCGAGGCGCTGTACGGCGTCGGCGACGAACGTGCGTGCGTGTTCCACCCAGGAGGTCGAGTAGGAGGAGAAGTACGCGTACTGCGTGAACGTCTCCTCCGGCGTGATCAGCGGAGGGATCTGCGCGAGCCAGCAGTCGGTGCACACCCGCAGGTGCAGCGGGTACGTCGGTTCCGGCTGGTCCAGTTGGTCCGCGGCGAGAAAGCTCTCACACGGCGGGGTCGCCCCCAGATCGACGACGCTCGCCAGCGTCGCCGAGCCGCAGAGTCGGCATCGTGTCATCTACTGCCCCCATCCCTGCTCGCGCGGGCGCTCCGCCGCGAGCCAGCGTTTTACGTTCCCTACCGGCGGCGCGCTGTTCGCGCCGCCGGACCGCCCCGCGATCGCGGTGCGGTACCCCTCCAGCAGGCGCTCCAGCCCGACGGCCGGGCTGAACCCCTGCTCGTAACGGCGCCGGGCCGCCTGGCCCATCTCCCGGTTGCGGGCCGGCTCGGCCGTGATCCGGCGCATGCAGGCCGCGAGCGAGGCGGGCTCGCCCGGCCTGTGCAGCAGTCCGGTCACCCCGTCCTCGACGAGTTCGACGAAGGCGCCGTGACCGGCGGCGACGGCCGGGACCCCCGCCGCCATCGCCTCCACGACCACCAGGCCGAACGCCTCCAGCCACGTAGAGGGAGCCACCACGGCGACCGATTGCGCGACGGCCTGCCGGCACTGGTCCGGGTCGTACAGGCCGACGTACCGCACGTCGTCCCGGCCCGCCGCCCAGGCGGTCACCTCTCCCTCCAGTGGCCCCGCGCCGGCGACGACGAGCGGCACGCCCACACCGCCGTCAGCGGCGATCTCGTCCCACGCGGCCATGAGCAGCCGCACGCCCTTGGCTTCCGCGAGCCGGCCGAGATAGAGCAGGTGCTCGCCGGCGCCCGCTCGGCGGGTGCCCGGGTCGGGCACGAAGTTGTGCTTCACCGCCAGCCGCTCGGGTGGCATGCCGGACCGCACCAGGACGTCTCGCTGCGCCGCGGAGATGCAGAAGAACCGCTCCACGCCGGACCACCACCGCCGCCGGTTGACCGACAGGCTGACCGCGAGCGGCACCGTCGCCAGCCGGGAGTTGCGGTAGCAGCCGTGCCGGACGGCGGGCAGCGGCGCCGACCCGACGCACTCGGTGCACGGCCGGCCGTCCCGCTGCAGCGTGCCGGGCGGGCAGACCTGGGTGTAGTTGTGCAGTGTGGCGACGGCGGGCACGCCGGCGTCGGCGCAGGCGGCCAGTACCGCGGGCGACAGGAGCGGGAAGACGTTGTGGACGTGCACCACGTCCGGCCGCTCGGTGCGGAGCCGGGCGGCGAGCTCCGCGCGGACCGCCGGGTTCCACGGCACGAGGAGCGGCACCGCGGCCTTGGAGAGCAGGGAGCGGGCAGCGATGTCGTCGCTGCGCCGCTCGAACACCTCGACCCGGTGGCCTGCCTCGCGCAGCAGCCCCACCTCCTGGTCGACGACCTTGTTCTCCCCGCTCGGCTGCGCCGAGGCGTAGCGGTTGTGCACCACGAGAACGTGCATGCTCAGGTCACCTCCGATTTCCGGGCCCGTTGCGGTATGCGTCGTCGAGGGACTTCGGGTGTCGAGAGGGGAGCGGCCGCGGCCGGTACCGCCAGCAGCGAGGCGGCCACGGTCAGGTGCAGCAGGTACGGCGAGGCGTCGCCCAGCCCGGCCTCGGTGTACGACGCGATCGCGCAGTAGCTGATCAGGAAGATCGCGCAGGCCCTCTGCAGCGACGGTGGGCGCAGCAACGCGACACCGCCCAGCACGATGATGATCGCCGCCACGATGACGGTGCCGGTCAGACCCTGCTCGTTGTAAACGGCCAGCCAGCTGTTGTCGATCGGCAGCCCGCCGTACGACTTGTCGCCCAGGCCCGCGCCGAACAGCTGCTCCGAGGTCGTCCGGGGGGCCGCCAGCAGGGCGTCCCAGACCTTGGCCCGACCGGTGAGGTTGGAGAAGTTCTCCTGGCTCTGTCCGCGCAGGAACCACGCCTGTAGCGCGGAGTTGAACGCCACACCGGCCACCGTGGCGCACAGCACCGCCCAGCCGAAGAACCGGCGGGCGGCGGCGCTGGTCAGGACGAGCGAGCCGATCGCCAGCACCAGCCCGATGAGCAGGCCGAGCGTCGCCGTCCGGGTATGGGTCAGCGCGAGCAGGACGAGTGCGGGCACGATGACCATCGCCGCGCTGCGCCCGTCGGTCCGGCGGTCCAGAGCGAGCAGCACGGTGAGCCCGATGATCACCGCGGCGTACTGTCCGATCTGCGGCGGGGTGAGCGGCCACAGCGCGCCGACCAGCCGCCCGCCGTAGAGCTCGGGCATGGCCGCGCCCGGTGAGACGAGCAAGCCGGCGGCCACCGACGCGAGCACCGCGAAGTACAGCCGGATGTGGTGCCGGACGAACGTCGGGCTGCCGTCCCACCAGCGGCTGAGCAGCCACAGCGTGCCGACGAAGAGAGCCAGCCGGGCGCAGCGGAACAGCGCGCCGAACCCGGACTCCAGGTGCGCGCTGGAGATCACGCTCGGCACCAGCAGCAGGGTGAGCAGGAACAGGAAGGCGCTGGCTCGGATGCGCAGCCGGAGATTGAGGGCGAGCGCCAGCGCGAACGCGGCGACCAGCGCGCCCATGGTGGCCATCTGGATGAGGGAGCGCGGCAGCGGGATGATGGTCTTCGCCCCGGCGGAGCCGAGCGTGTTGAGGATCAGCAGCCCCCAGACGATCCCGACGCTCTTCGGTGTGCCGGGAGGGCGCGGTTCGGCGCCGGGCCGCGTGCCCGCGGCATCCGGTCCGCCCGGCAGCCCGTCGCGCGTCAGGTCGCGGCTCATCTCAACCACCGGCCTGGGGCTGGAAGGTGCTGCCCGCGTCCTGCTGGTACGGCGTGCCCTGCCACTGTCCGAAGTCGAGTTCTCGGCTCGGGTCGTGGGCGACGAAGCTCCATGGTCCGAGGTAGACGTTGTCGTGCCAGCGGTTCTCCTGCTTGTGGGTGATCGCCTCAGCCACCGGTTCGCCCTTGTACGGCGACCAGTCCGGATACGTGCCGTAGTTGGCCAGCACCGCCATGCGGCCGCACTTCACCGTGCACCCGACGACGGACGTGTCCAGCACGAAGCGGTTGCTGTGGACGTCCACCCTCTGGGTCTTCCACCGGCAGTCGGCGTAGAGCGGTGTGGTGGCGATGGCCGGCTGGGCGCAGTGGTCGGTGTTCTTCACCAGCAACGTGCAGTCACCGGAGGAGGTGTTGGCCGGGCTGTTGCAGAACCGGTCGGCGTTTTCCCACAGGGTGATCCCGGACCAGTTGTTCTCCAGCACGTTCTGGTAGATCTCGATCTTGTCCGTGCGGGCTCGGATCCGTGGTTCGCCGCCGGACTCGGACAGGTAGACGGTCGCGAACGGGAAGTTGTCGCCGTCGGCGGCTTTCCTGCGGCCCTCGACCCAGTTGTTCCGCCGGATCGTGTTTTTCCGGATGACCGCGTTGTAGCTGGTCTCGTAGATGAGCGCGGCACCGTCGTTGGCGTCGAGCACGTTGTCCTCGATGCGGAAGTCGTTGTTGTTGGTGTCCGCCCACAACCCGGGTCCGCGGTTGTCGTGCACCCAGTTGCCGCGTACGTCGGCGCCGTTGACGGCCCAGAACTTGACGCCGCCCGTGCAGCCGCAGCCCGGCTGGCGACGCTCCCAGTCGTCGGTGTTGTTGGCCACGATCTCGTTGCCCTCGACCACCAGGTCGCTGAGGGGGCCGCCGGCCTTGTACGCGTTCAAGCCGTACTGTCCGTTGCCGCGCAGGCAGCTGGCGCGGACCCGCTGGCGGGCACCGGCCATCAGCCCGGCGCCGGAGTTGTTCTGGATCGTCGCGTGCTCGATCACCCACCCGTCGGCCGAGTCGTGGTTGACCACGCCCTCGCTCTGCGGCGCGGCGAAACCCTGCACGGTCAGGTAGCGGATGGTGACGTTGGGGGCGGCACCGCCGAACGCGTACTGATTGGTCTTCTGGCCGTCGAGCACCGCGCCCGGCGCGCCGAGGTAGCTGTTTCCCTCCTTGGGGATGACCTGGGCGAAACGATCCGATTCGAGCCTGTGGGTCCCCGGTCGAAGCCAGAAGGTGGTGTTCGGAGGGCTGCTCTTGGTCTTCGCAGCCAGGTCACCGACCACCGCGGGGTCGACCGTCACCGCGCCCGCCGGCGCCGTCGCCGGTCCGGCCGCGGGCGTGGCGCACACTCCGGCCACGGACGTGGAGGGCGCGACGGTCGGCTCCGCCGGGGCGCCCGGTGCGCTCGTGCAGCCGGTCGCCGCCAGCAGGACCAGGACCAGCACCAGCGGTGCCGTCGCCGTCGCCCAGTGCCGCCTCTTGATCCCCACGCGCCCCCCTAGCCGCGGAACCTGAGTACGGTGGTGAACCCCTGCGCGCCGTCGGCGAAGCCGGTGCCGACCAGCGTGGTGGAGGGTTCCTTGCGCCCGAAGCCTGCGGAGTACCAGCCCAGCGGCGGGTCGGTCTCGCCGCGATGCGCCCTCCAGGACAGCTGCCCGGGCAGGTCGAGCACGGCGGAGCGGTCCTCGCCGTCCCGGGTCCAGGTGAGCACTGCCCGGTTCTCCACCAGGTCCGCGGCGATCGCCGGGCCGAGGTGGAACGCCAGCTGCGCGGCCCGGCGCGGGCCGCGCACCTCGTCGACCACCCGCAGCTCCTGGCTCGCGGCGGTCAGCTCCACCCGGCGGCGGTGCACGGAGCGCTGGTAACCGTCGTGCTCGGCGCACCAGCGGGCCGTCCCACCGTCGGAGGTGCCGGATGTGTCCGCGACCAGGACGCGGCTGCGGGCATGCCGGGTCCACAGGAACGGGCCGCCGGAGACGGACTGGTCACCGTCGTCCAATCGCAGGGTGTTGTGGCCGAGGGTCGACCGGAAGTACTGCCGCCACTCGGGCTGCCCGTGATAGCAGAACGTCCCCGGGTCGGCGAGCACGTCGACCCCGTCGTGCCGGACCTCCACGGACAGCGCGTCCGCGTGGGCATGCGCGGCGATGGACAGGAATCCGTGCGGACCGCCGTCGCAGCGGCACCAGATCTCCCCCGGACCGCGCAGGATGGTAAGCCCTGCGTCGGCGAAGTGGGCCGGTCGGCTTGCCGGGCGGGTCACGGCCGGTGCGGCGGGCCGGATGAGCGCGGCCAGCAGCGGGGTGCGCACATCGGTGCCGGTCACCGCCGGCCACCAGGCGAGTCGGCCGAACACGGCGTCCCCGGTGGCCAGCAGCGAGGCCCAGCGGTCGGTGCCCGCGCCGTCCACGACCAAGCCGTGCCCGTCGTCCGCGTCTCCCTGGCGCGGTGGCCGTAGGCGGCCGTCCACGACGGCCGCGAGCGCGTCGGTCATCCGCAGCAGCACCAGCCGGACCGGCGCGGGGACCGGCACGCCGGCGGCATCCGCCTCGGCCACCGCGGCCAGGCCGAGCTCCAGCACGAGTCCGTGGTACTCGGTGGCCGACTCGCGGTTGAGGCCGGAGCCGAAGGTGTTGCTCCGCAGGTGCCGCTCCAGCGACCGCAGCGCGCCGGCTCGCCAGCGCGCCGAGGAGGGGAACCACCCGAACGCGCAGGCCGCGGCGAACTGCCCGGCGGCCTCGGCGATGATGTGGTTGTTCGCCGAGGACCCCCGGCTGGGGAAGGCGGCCAGCCAGCGCTGGTGGTGCCAGATCTGGTTCAGCGCCACCGGGTTGCCCTCGAACAGCCCGGCCGCGCCCGGCCAGCCGTCGAGCAGCCGGCGGATCCACACCCAGGACAGCAGCCGGATCCCCAGCTCGATGCCGCTGATCCAGTGCACCCCGCGCAGCGGCGCGTTGGCCGCCCACCACGACCGCAGGTGCTCGGCCACTCGCTCGGCGTACCGCTCGTCCCCGGTGATCGCGTAGGCGGCGGCCAGCACGGTGAGGTACTGGTGCCGGGACAGCTCCCAGATCTGCTTGATGTCCCCGACCGCGTCCTCGCTGCGGTACGGCACGTCGAAGGCGTGGCCCTGCGGAGCCCGGCGCCCGGTCTTCGGGTCGTACCACCAGTCCGGGTCGGCCAGGTCGTCGCGGTCCACCCCGAAATACTCGGCGTGCCCGGCCATCAGCCGGTCCGCCTCGGCGATGAGACGTTTCGCGGCGTCCGGCGGCACCGCGTCGATCGACCCGGCGGGCAGTACCGCGGTGAACCGGGCGCCGATCACGCTCGGGCAGTCCGGCAGCGCCGACCGCCACCGCCGCCTGCGCACCGCGTCGCCCACCCGGCCGCCGACCTCCCGCGGGCCCATCCGGGACAGCCGCCGCAGGTACCAGCCCGCGCTCGTGGTCATCGCGTCCTCGCCAACGTCACCGGCGCGCCGCTGACCAGGCCGGTCTGCACGGCGAGGGTGGCCGCCGTGGTGGCGACCAGCGATTCCAGCGGCACCGGCATCGGGCCGCCGGTCCGCACGGCCTTGATGAACGCGGCCAGCTCGGCGGACTGGCCCTTGTCCCGGGCCTTGGGCAGCCGCGAACTGACCCACCGCTTGCGGCGGCCGTCGTAAACAGCGGCACGGACGAAGTCGTCGAGCCGCAGCACCTTGCCGGCCGCGACGAGGTCCAGCGTCTCCTTGGGGAAGCCGGGCGAGCCGGTGGTGACGTAGCTGATGGTGGCGGTGGACCCGTCCGGGTAGCGCAGCACGACCTGCAGGTCCTCGTTGCCGGACGTGGCGACCGCATACACCGAAACCGGATCGGCCTCGAGCAGCCAGCTCGCCGTGTCGACGAAGTGCCCGCCCTCTCCGGCGAACCGCGAGCCCTCGGTGCCCTGTTGGAGGTACCAGCTGCCGTGCTGCAGCCGGCCCGCGTTGACCAGGTAGCGGAGGCTCGCCGGGCCCGTCCGGACCCCGAACCGTTTCCTGGCCTCCTGCAGCAGCGGCGCGAACCGGCGGTTGAAGCCCACCTGCAGCCGGTCGTTGCCGGACTCCTCCACCGCCGCGAGCACGCCGGCCAGCTCGTCCTCGGTGAGGGCCAGGGGCTTCTCCACGAACACCGCCTTGCCGGCCAGCAGCGCCCTGCGGGTCAGTTCGGCGTGCGAGCTGTGCCGGGTGACGACGAACACCGCGTCGATGGACTTGTCGCCGAGCACGGCGTCGAGATCGGTGGTCGCCTCGGCGAAGCCGAACTTCCGCTTCGCGTTGGCCGCGGACAGCGCCGTCGTGGTGACGACCGTGGACAACTCGACGCCGTCGCGCTGTGCCAGGTGCGGCAGCAGCATCGACGTCGCGTAGTTCCCCGCGCCGGCGAACGCCAGCCGCACCGAAGCCTTGGCGGACCGGGCCGGGGTGGGCACGTGGCCGCTGCGTCGCACCGCGGGCACGGCCATGGCCGGGGCCTCCGCTTCCGCCGTGTTTGCAACGGGGCCGGGGTACCGGAACAGCACGGCCACGGCCTTCAGGTCGCCGTCCTTGAGACGCTGGTACGTCTCGACGGCGTCATCGAAGTCGGCGATGTGGGAGACCAGGGGCTCCACGTCGATGCGGCCGCGGGCGAGGAGATCGAGGAAGCACGCCAGGTTGCGGCGCTCGGTCCAGCGCACGTAGCCGATCGGGTAGTCCCGCCCCTCGAGCTCGTACTCCGGGTCGTAGCGCCCGGGGCCGTACGAGCGGGAGAACCGGACCTCGAGTTCCTTCTCGTAGTACGCGTTCCACGGCAGGTCCAGGCGGCACTTGCCGATGTCGATGACCCGGCCGCGGTCCCGGCAGAGCCGGGCGGCCAGCTCGACGGGCTGGTTGCTGCTGCCGCCGGCGGCCAGGTACACCTGGTCCACGCCGTGACCGCCGGTGAGCTCGGCGACCGCGGCTTCCACGGCCGCGGACGCGGGATCGCCGCAGGCCGCAGCGCCCAGGCGCTCGGCGAGTTCGCAGCGCACCGGGTCGGGGTCGACCCCGACGACGCGGACTCCCGAGGCGGCCAGCAGTTGCACCACCAGCTGCCCGATCAGCCCCAGGCCGATGACCAGCGCCACCTCGCCGAGCTGCGGCTCGCCCTGGCGGACGCCCTGCATCGCGATCGACCCCACGGTGCCGAAGGCCGCGTGCCTGGGCGCGAGGCCGTCCGGCAGCCGGGCGTAGAGGTTCTTCGGCACCCAGTTCAGCTCGGCGTGCAACGCGTGCTCATTGCCGGCGCAGGCCACGAGGTCGCCGACCGCCACGTCGTCGATCCCGGTGCCGACCTGCTCGACCACCCCGCACAGCGAGTAGCCCAGCGGCGTGTAGGAGTCCAGCTTGCCCATCACCTTGCGGTAGGTGGCGGGCACCCCGTTGGTGGCCACGCTCTGCATGACCTTGGCCACCTGGTCCGGACGGGAGCGGGCCTTGCCCACCATCGACATGCCGGCCTCGGACACCTTCATGAGCTCGGTCCCGGTGGAGATCAGCGAGTAGGCGGTCCTGACCAGCACACCGTCCGGCTTGCACCCCGGTACCGGTACGTCGAGCAGGGCCAGCTCGCCACTCTTGTAGTTCTGCACAACCTGCTTCACTCGAACTCCTGTTGTTCTACGCCGTCAAGTCAGTGCTCTGGCCGGAGCCAGAGGTCGCGCCGCGGTACCAGTACTCGAGGGTCAGCACGTGCCAGAGATGCTTGGAGAAGTCCCGCTGCCCGGCGGCGTCCTCGGCGACCATGCGCGCCAGCGCGTCGCGGCGCAGGAACCCGGAGTTGACGAGCACCCCGTCGTGCACCACCTCGCGCACCAGCGGTGCCAGATCCCGGCTCATCCAGGCGCGCAGCGGGGCGCTGAACAGGCCCTTGGGCCTGTACACGATCTCCCGGGGCAGGATCGAGGTGGCCGCCTGCTTGAGGACGGCCTTGCCCTGGCGCCCGACGATCTTGCGATCGCCGGGCACGGCGAACGCCGCCTTGACCACCTCGACGTCCACGTACGGCACCCGCACCTCGGTCGACGCGGCCATGCTCGACCGGTCCGTGTAAGCGAGGTTCAGGCCCGGCAGGAACATCCGTGCGTCGCCCAGGCACATGCGGTTGACGAAGTCGTCGAGGTCGTTGTCGTGGTAGACGTCTGCGTGCTCGGTCAGCACGTCCTCGACCGTCCCGGCCAAGTCCGGATTGACCAGGGCGAGCAGTTCGTCCTGGTCGTACATGGTGTAGCTGCGCCGGAACGCGGTCTCCTCCGGCAGATCGGCGAAGGAGAGGAAGCGCTTCGCGAACCGCACCGACCGGTACCCGCGGCGGGCCGTGGCGACCGGCAGCCGGTCCACGGCCCTGGACAGGCCGCGCCGCAGGGGCCGCGGGACGCGCTGGTAGCGCAGCGCGAGCAGGTTGGCCAGGTGCTTGCGGTAACCGGCGAACAGTTCGTCCGCGCCCATCCCCGAGAGCATCACCTTGACCCCGGCCTCCCGGGCGGCCGAGCAGATCAGGAAGGTGTTGATCGCGGCGGGGTCGCCGATCGGCTCGTCCAGGTGGTACGTCATCCGCGGCAGCAGGTCGAGCACGTTCGGAGCGATCTCGATCTCGTGCAGGTCGACGCCGAACCGCTCGGCCACCTGCCGGGCGTAGCGAAGGTCGTCAGGCATCGCCTCGAACTTGGCGTCCTCGGCGCGGAACCCGATCGTGTAAGCGGAGATCCCTGGGTGGTCGCGGGCCGCCAGCGCGGTCAGGTAGCTGGAGTCGAGACCGCCGGAGAGGAAGGTCGCCACGGGTACGTCGGAGAGCAGGTGGCGTCGGGTCGACTCCTCGACGATGGCGGCGACATCCGGCCGCTCGCCGCTCCGGGCCCGCTCCTGGCCCTCGGCGGCGACGTCCCGGAGGTTCCAGAACCGGCCGCGCTCCACCCGGCCGTCGGGCCGGCACCGGAGCCAGCTCCCCGGCGGCAGCTTCTCCGCCTCGCGCAGCGCGCAGCGCGAGTCCGGTACCCAGTAGTACAGCAGTGAGGCCACCAGCGCCGCATGGTCCACCTCCAGCGATCCGCCGGTGGCGGCGGCGAGCGCCTTGAGCTCGGAGGCGAACACCAGGCCCCCGTCCCGCCGGAGCAGGAACAGCGGCTTGATGCCGAGTTGGTCGCGGGCGAGCACCAGGTCACCGGTTCGCTCGTCGAAGATCCCGAACGCGAACATGCCGCGCAGCCGGGGCAGGCAGTCCGCGCCCCAGCGCCGCCAGGCCTCCAGCAGCACCTCGGTGTCGGAAGTACCGCGGAAGCGCACCCCGGCGGCTGCCAGTTCGCCGCGCAGCTCGGGTGCGTTGTACAGCTCGCCGTTGTACGTCAGGACGAGGCCGCCCGAGACCATCGGCTGGGCGCCGGTCCCGGACAGGTCGATGATGGCCAGCCGGCGATGCCCGAGGTGCACTTCGCCGTCACCGGCGGGGTGGCTGTACCGGCCCGCCCCGTCCGGACCGCGGTGGGCGAGGGTATCGGTGAGCCGGTCGGTCACGGCCTTCCCGTCCGGCCATCGGTACGTGCCTGCGATGCCACACATGTCCTACCGCGCTTCCTGGTCGATGTCCGGGACTCGTGCCCATGACGGCCGCTCCGTCCGCGGCTGGCCCGTCCCGTTCTGCCGGGCCGGCCGCTCGTTCTGGCCGCGCGGCGCGGTGTGCAGCCCGTCCCACAGGGTGCCGTCGGTCCGGTCACGCGGATCGGGGTCGATCAGAACCACACCGATCACTGCAATGCGCTGGTCCGCGAGCTGCCGCGCCACGGTGTGCAGCCATGCGGCGCTGCCGTGCCCGGCACGCACGACGAGCACGGTCCGCGTACCGAGGTACTGGAGGTCGGTCCACGCCGCGCCGGGCGCCACCGAGCCGACGCCGAGCCGGCGTTCCTGATCCGACACGGCCGCGGCACGCTCGCCGCTGACCACGGTGGGGTCTCCCGGCTTCGGGCGGCGGTTGGCGAGCCGCAGGCCGGGCAGACCATCGATGATCACCACCGGCCCCTCCTCCTCCAGTGCACCGGCGAGGTCCAGGGCGATCACACTCGTGCTGCGCGCACAGCCCAGTTCCAGCAGCGACACCGGTTCCGCGGAGCCGCGCACGGTGCGGGCCAGGGTCGTGGTGAGCCTTGTCCGTGCCGCCCGGGTCCGTCGGCGCTGCCACGGCCCGGCCGGCCGGCGGGGCGTGCGGCGCAGCTCCGCGATGACCGAGGCGCCGAGGTTCGCCGCGATCTCCCGGCGCAGCACGGGGCGGTCCGCCACCACCGCGCCGACCGCGGCCACCGCGAGCCCGAGGACGAGCCCGAGGACGAGCCCGATCCCGGCGTTGGTGACAGCGGTCCTGGGCAGGGAGTGCCGCACCGCGCGCGGGGCGTCCACGATCTGTGTGCCGGCGATGAGCTGGGGCGTGCCGATGCGCGCCTCCGCGGCGCGCTGGCCGAAATCGGTGATCCGCGAGGTGAGCTCGGCCCGGCGGGCGAAGAGCGACTCCATGTTCGCCGACGCCTTCGGCCCGCTCCCCGGCGATGCGTCTCCGATCGCCTTGTTGACCTGGGCGAGTTCGTCCCGCATGCGGTCACGCTGGTCGAGCAGGGTCTTGGCCTCGGCGTCCGCGGCTTCCTGTATCCGCTTCACGTGGTCCGCGACGAACGCATCGGCCAGCGCCTTGGCTCGGGCCACCGCTTCCGCGTCGCTGTCACCCGTCACATTGATCTGCAGCAGGTTGTTGGTCAGGCCGATGCCCCCGTAGTCCTGCATGAAGTCCTCCGGTTCTTCCGGGGACCCGAGGGACTGCAGGGCTCGACTCGCGATCCGCGTGGTGTGCAGCAGCGCGGCGTCGGTGCGGATCAGCGTTCCGGGGTCGTTCGGCTGGTCCGCCTGATGCGCGACCAGCACTTTGGTCACCGCGGTCGGCGGCGGCGGCATGAGGACCGCCAGCGCCGCGCCGACGAGCAGCCCCAACAGCGCCATGGAGCACCAGAGGCGGCGGCGCCTGCGCACCGCGACCACCAGCGCCTGCAGGTCCAGCAGCGGAGCGGCGGCCGACGGCTCCGAAGCCGTGCTCGTCGTCACACTGCACCTCCCGCCGCGTCGTCGCCTACCGCGATCGCCGGCGTGGTGCCGTCCGCCGGACGGCCGGCGGACCGCGTCGGACGCGCCCGGACCATGTCGGCGAGGACGATGCCGACGACCTCCTGCTTGGCGTCCGCACACGCCTCGGCGATGCCGGCGAGCTCCCCTGCGGTCCAGCTGCCCGCGCTGAGCACGACCAGGACACCGGACTCGTTGTCGCGGTCCGGCACCAGCGGCCGGGACACCGAAACCCCCACCACCTGCAGCAGCGGATCGCCATCGGCCTCGGCGACGAGCTGCCCGGCGGCCCTGCGGGCGATCTCGTCGCCGTCCGGGACGACAACCAGCAGCCGCCGGGGGGCCGACAGCCGGTCCCGGAGGCGGGCGCACACCCGCCGGTAGCGGATCTGCCGGCCGGCCTCGTCGCCGGAGGTCTGCGGGGTCGGTACGTCCCACCGGATGTCGACGCCGAGCAGCCGGCGGATCCGGGCCCAGGGGCCACGGCCTTCCGGCCGGTGCGCGGGCCGTTCACCAGGTACGTCGACGGTACCCAGCAGCGCCGAGCCCAGCGCCGCGGCGATCTCCGGTTCGGTGCGCAGTCGGCGGCTCATCCGTGCGGCGGCGAGATGGCCGATGACGGCGAGCAGGAAGAACAGCAGCGCCCCGGCGACGATGAGCTGCATCCTCGTCGGCGGTGCCTCGCCGACCGGCCGGGCCGCCGGCCCCATGACGACCATGTTGGCCTTGTTGGCAGTCGGGTCGGCCTGGTCCAGCTTCTTGACGGCCTCCTGCAGCGCGGTGCGCAGCTTCGCGAGCTCGGTGCGGGTCTGTACGCTCTCCACGGTCTGCCCCGGATCGGCCGCCTCGGCCAGGTCGGTGATGCGGCGGCTGGTCTGCACCACCATCTGCCGCAGTGCCTCGGGCTGCGCCGCCGCTTCGGGGTCGGTGTTGGCGCCTGCGATCCGCGCGGCGAACGTGACGAACTGCTGGGCCACCTGGTCGGAGAGTCGCTGTGCGCGCTCCGGGGTGTCGGCCGTACCCGAGATCTTGATGATGTTCCCGTCGGCGGCCTTGGCGCTCACCCGATCCCGCAGCTCGCTGCGGCTGACCCCGGTCCAGCCGAGCGTGGCGGCCGCGCGGTCGAGCACCACCGAACTGGTCGCGATCTCCGCCTGGGTCAGCAGTTCGCGCTCCTGCCACGCCCCCGGCAGCAGTACCGATGCCGACGTCGTGTAACTCGGCGGAATCAGCAAAGAGGTGCCGTAGCCGACGAGCGCACCCACCACGGCGAGGATGGTGAGGAGTCGCCAGCGCCGACGGATGATCCGGCCGATCGTGACCAGGCGTATCGTGTCATCGCTCAACGGCGCGGTCTCCCCCCTGCCCGTCCCGTTCGGCCGCCGACACCGGAGCGTGGTCACGGCAGGCCGCGGCGTAGGCGGCGAGCAGCGACGCTTGCGAGTTCTTCCAGGAGAGCGGTCCGCTGATCCGCTCCTGGCCGATCTTGCCCATCCGGGCCCGCTTCTCCGGATCGTCCAGCAGCAGCGCGATGAGCTTGGCGAACTCGGCCTCGTCGTTGGCGGGCGCGTAGACGGCGGCGTCTGCGGCGGAGACTCGCGCCTCCCGGAGGTCGAACGAGACGATCGGCCGGCCCATCACCATGTACTCCAGGACCTTGTTCATGGTCGACACGTCGTTGAGCGGATTGTGCGGGTCGGGTGAAAGGCACACGTCCGCGGTGGACAGGTAGCGCACCAGGTCGGCGTCCGGGATGCGCCCGGTGAACTGCACCTGCTCCGAGAGCCCGAGCCGCCGGGACAGTTCCACCATCGCGTCGAAGGTGTCGCCGGCGCCGACGAACACCGCGTGCCAGTCGGTCCGCCCGAGCTCGTCGCGCAGCTTCGCGAGGGCCCGCAAGGCGTAGTCGACGCCGTCCTGCGGGCCCATGACGCCGAGGTAACACAGCAGATGGGGCTTGCCGCGCTTCAGCTCCGGCTCGGGCGGTACCGGCTGGAACCGGTCGGTGTCGGGCGCGCTGCGCACCACGAAGACGTCCGCCGGTCGCCGACCGCCTCGGCGCAGCGCGACGTCCCGGTAGCTCTCGTTCGTGGCGAGCACGACGTCGGCGGCCCGGTAGGTCCGCCGTTCCAGCGCGCACACGGCGCGGTAGAGCAGATCCTCGCCGCGGTCGAACCGGGAGAGGTACAGCTCGGGTACCAGGTCGTGCTGGTCGAAGACGAACCGCGCCCCGCGCCGCTTCAGCCACAGTGCCGGCAGGAACAGCAGGTCCGGCGGATTGCAGGCGTGGACCACGTCGACCGGGCCGACCTTGCGGGCCAGCCGGACCGTATGCCACAACGCCGATCCGTACTCCTGCAGGTAGCCGGCCGGCCCTCCGGTGGCCGCGCGCAACGGGTAGCGGTGGATCCGCACCCCGTCGATCTCCGCCTCCGGTTCCGTGTCCCGCTTTTCCCCTCGGGGACAGATGACGTGCACCGTCCAGCCCGCGTCGCGCAGCGTCGTGCACTCCTGCCACACCCGCCGGTCGAACGGCACCGACAGGTTCTCCACCAGGATCAGCGCGCGACGGGTCGCCCCGTCGCCGCTGGCCGTGTCATCAAACGACGTGTCACCAAGCAAGGCCCATGTACCCCGGTTCGGCCCGGCGCGCCTCGGCGTCGGGAAGGCGGATGAGGTCGACGATCACCGGGCTGGCGCCATGGGGCAGCGCCGACAGCACGGCCGGGTCCTTGGTCCCGACCAGGCACACCTCTGCATGTTCGAGCACCTCGCCGACAGACTCCGCGAGCAGCTGCGCGAGGTGCGGCAGCCGGGTCTCGATGTACTCGCGGTTCGCGCCGAGCAGCCGGGAGAGGTTCACGTTGGGGTCGTAGATCCGCAGGTCGTAACCCTTGCCGAAGAGCCTCTCCGCCAGCTCGACGAGCGGGCTCTCGCGGAGGTCGTCGGTGCCGGGTTTGAAGGACAACCCGAACAGGCCCACCCGACGTTTCCCGGTGCGCTCGACCAGCTCCACCGCGCGCTGCAGGTGTTCGGAGTTGGAGGGCAGCACGTGGGCGAGGATGGGCACCGAGACGTCGGCCCGCCGCGCCGCGTGGACCAGGCTGCGTAAGTCCTTGGGCAGGCAGGAGCCGCCGAAGGCGAATCCGGGCCGCAGGTAGGCGGAGCTGATGTTCAGCTTGCGGTCGGCAAGGAACACGTCCATCACCTGGTGCGAGTCCACCCCGAGCGCCTGGCAGACCGAGCCCAGCTCGTTCGCGAAGCCGATCTTGAGGCCGTGGAACGCGTTGTCCGCATACTTGATCGCCTCGGCCGTCGGGATCGGCACCCGGAACACTTCGCCGGGCAATCCGTCGTACAGCGCCGCCACCACGTCGCCGCTTGCCGGGTCGAGCTCGCCGATGACGGTCTTGGGCGGGTCGAAGAAGTCCTGCACGCTCGTGCCCTCGCGCAGGAACTCCGGGTTGACCGCGACCCCGATGTCCACTCCGGCCGTGCCGCCGACGTACTTCTCCAGGATCGGTACCAGCAGGTTCAGGCAGGTGCCCGGGAGCATGGTGCTGCGGAACACGACGGTCTGCCGCCCACCCCGCTCGGCCACCGCGGCACCGATCTGCTCGGTGACCCGCTCCAGGTACGTGGTGCACAGGCTGCCGTTGGGCTCCGACGGCGTGCCCACGCAGACCAGCGACACCTCGCTGCCCATGATCGCCTCGCGGACGTCGCCGGTAGCGCGTAACGCTCCGGCCCGCACGACCTCGGCGATGAGCTCGCCGATCCGCTCTTCGACCACCGGGGCCTTGCCGTCGTTGACCAGGTCGACCTTCACCTGGTTCACGTCCACCCCGATGACCTCGTGACCCAGGCTGGCCAGGCATGCGGCCGACACACAGCCCACATAGCCGAGTCCTAAGACGCTGACTCTCATAACCCGTTCCTCCCCCCAGGCAGGCCCTTGTGACCTGCCATCCGCGAGCCGACCGGACGACGCCCCCCGCGCGTCAGTAGGCCCCCTGCCCCTGAAGCACCGCACGCAGGGTCTTCCACAAAATCACTGTGTCGAGGGCGAGCGACCAGTCCTCCACGTACCGCAGGTCCAGCCGGACCGCCTCCTCCCACGGCAGGTCGCTGCGTCCGCTGATCTGCCAGAGGCCGGTGAGCCCGGGCTTGACCAGCAGCCGCCGCCGGATGTCCGGGTCGTACGCAGCGGACTCCTCCGGCAACGGAGGCCGCGGACCGACGAGCGACATCGATCCGGTGAGCACGTTGAAAAGCTGTGGCAGCTCGTCGATCGAGTACCGGCGCAGCATCGCTCCCACCCGGGTCACCCGCGGATCCCGGCGGAGCTTGAACAGCGGGCCGGCGCCCTCGTTGCGGTCGGCCAGCTCGGCACGTGCCCCGCAGGCCCCGGCGACCATGGTGCGGAACTTGAAAATGGTGAACTCGCGGCCGTCCTTGCCGACCCTGCACTGGCGGTAGAACGCCCCACCCCGACTGTCCGCCAGCACGATCAGCCCGACGAGCACCATCAGCGGCGCGAACAGCAGCAACAGGACCGCCGCGCCCATCCGGTCGACGACCTCTTTGACGGCCCGGCGGCCTCCGGTGAAGGTCGGCATGCTGACCCGCAGCAGCGGGATCCCGAGCACCGCGTCGACGTGCAGCCGTGGGCCGGCCACCTCCATCAGCACGGGGGCCACGACCATCTCGGCATCGCTGCCTTCGAGGTTCCAGGCCAGCCGCTGCAACCGGTCGGGTGACCAGTGCGGGTCCGGTGTGACCGCGACGACTCGGTAGCCGTCGCGGCGCACGTGGCCCGCGACCGCCGTCAGTCGGCCGACGACCGGCACTCCGTCCAGTCGGTCACCGTCGAGCCCGAGCCCATCCGGCGTGCACACCGCCTCGACCCGCCAGCCGAGGTGCGGGAACTTGCGGGTTCGGGTGATCAGGTCGCGCACGGTGTCCAGGCTCCCGGCAGCGAGCACCGGGCGCAGGCACCGTCCTTCTTTCCGCTGTTTGTGCAGCCAGAGGCGCAGCAGATACCGCTCGGTCATGGTGATGAGCGCGATCGCCGGGATCGCGACGAAGATCCAGAGCTTGATGTTGTGCGAGGTGAGGGCGATCCCGCCGAGCGCCAGTACGACGGCCGCCGTGAACAGTGAGCGGCCGAGCCGGCGGAATTCCTCGGCGCCCTGGCCGAGCACGGCCGGAGCCCACGACCGGCTCACCGCAAGCGCTCCCAGCACCAGCAGCTCGGTGCCGAAGGCGAGAATTCTCCACTTCTCGTGCCAGTTGGCCGCGTCCCGGACCCCGAAGGAGCCGCCGATCGCCGCCACCACCAAGGCGGTGGCCACGGTATCGCTGGTGATCACAGTACGTCGGTACCGCTGTTCCCAGTCGATGGCGGGCCGGCCTATTGCCCCGTTCACCGGCCGCCCGCGCGCCGATAAGAACGGGCTGGCTAATCCCCCTTCCCCCTGCTGCACGGTCCCCCCCAGGTCGCCAGTGGACTCGACGTGTTCGCTCCACACGGTTCCTCCCCCCGGGAGGCCCGCGCCCCCCGCACTGTTCCTCCCCATCGGGAGGCCCCGCCCCCCGCGCCGCGCTGTTCCTCCGGGAGGCCCCCGCCCCCCGTGCATGGCATGCCGGCTATTGCAGCGCTACTCGAACACCCCACCCGGCAGGCAGCGGATTCGCATGTCCTGCCGGAGTCTCGAGGCGCGCGGGAACCCGTCGACGGTCGCTCCCCACACCCAAGGCCCCCCTCTCGGGCTCCAGGACTTGATCACCCCACGTCGGGGGCCGGGGACGCGACTGCTGGCTGTCCGTAACGCCGGACCTCTAGATCACTATTTGTCGCCTCGTGTCCGAGCATGCGAAGCAGGGTCAATGTAGACCACTGGAGCCCGTCTGGAGAGGGGAATGTATGCAACTTGTGCTCAGGATTTGAAGATGGATCCACCCAACGGTGGTTGCCTGTAGGTGACTTGATGACGAGACGTGCCTTGCGACCTGCGATGACGTAGGTTCTCCGGGCCGTCGGCACCGGCACCACCAAGGTGTCCGGCACTGCCGGCCGGGCCACGCTCCGGACACGCGCCTGAGACCCCGTCTGCCTGTCGCTGCGGGGCCGGCTCCCCTACCGTCACAGTGAGCGGTGCTTGGTCGTCACGCCGCCTGACGGGTCGTCATCGAAGCGGCAAGAGGTCGGCACCAGTACCGCCGGAACCCGCCCTCAGGCGCCGAGGACCGCCAAGACCAATGGTTCGGCGCGGCCGCAGGTCAGGACGGCCTGCGCGTCCTCATCGACCTGATGTCCGGCTGGGATGCCGCGGGAGCCGAAGCGGGGGCCGTATACGTCCTGGTGGGCGTCGAGGATGACCTTGATGTGGTAGCGGTTGACCCAAAGGCAGCGCTGGCCGCCTCGAAGGCTGGCAGGTTCGCCGCCGAGGTTGCCCTGGCGTCGGCGGAAGCCGCCTCCCGCAAGGACCTCCGCGCGGACACGGAGTGGCTCCTCCTGGTGGCGGACGCCTCCGCACACCGCGTTGGGCGTGTCGCCGACGAGGACCAGACAGAACTGGCTGGAGGCTGAAGGCATGACCGACCCGACTCAGGACCCCCGCTTCCTGCAAGACCCCTACCCCATATACGCGGCCATGCGGCGCACGTGCCCGGTGCAGTCCGTCCCCACCGGTTCTGGTGGGCACATCAGCTACCTGGTCACCGGCTACGCGGAAGCCAGGGAAGCCCTGGGTGATGCTCGGCTTTCAAAGGACACGGCCGCCTTCTTCGCGGGCAAGGGGTCACGGCGTCGCCTGCACCCTGCGGTGACGCACCACATGCTGGCCAGCGACCCGCCCCAGCACACCCGGCTGCGCAAGCTGGTGACCAAGGCGTTCACGACAGGGGCCGTCACCGAGCTGCGTCCGTTCATCGCCCGGGTCACCGACGAGCTGCTGAATCAGTGGCCCGTCGGCGAGCGGGTCGACGTCGTGGCCGGCCTGGCGGTGCCGCTGCCGGTCATCGTGATCTGCGAGCTGCTCGGAGTCCCGGGGGGCGACCGGCCCGACGTCCAGCGCTGGTCCGGAGAGCTGTTCGCGGCAGGCAAGCCCGACGTCATAGACGCGGCCTCGGATTCCATGGCGGACTATATGACGGGCCTCATCGCTGCCAAGCGTCTGCACCCCGGTGACTCCCTTCTCGACCGGCTCATCTCGGCTCGCGACGGAGACGACCACTTGAGCGAGGAGGAGCTGGTCTCTCTGGCGGTGCTGCTGCTCGTCGCCGGGCACGAGACCACCACCAACTTCCTCGGCAACGCCGTCCTGGCGCTGCTCCAGCGCCCTGACGAGCTGGAGCGCCTTCGGAAGAATCCGGACGACGTGCCAGCCGTGCTGGACGAGCTGCTTCGGTTCGATTCCCCTGTCAGTACAGCCACCTTCCGGTTCACCACCGAAGCCGTCACGCTCGGCGGCACTGATGTCCCCGCCGGTGTCCCGGTGCTGGTCGCTCTTGGAGCCGCCAACCGCGACCCTGAGCGGTTCCCATCGCCCGACCTGCTCGACTTCGACCGGAACGCCGCAGCCCATCTCAGCTTCGGCCACGGCATCCACCGCTGTGTCGGCGCTCCCCTGGCCAGGGCCGAGGCGGAGATCGCCCTGCGAGCAGTACTGATCCGATTCCCTGGAATCCGGCTTGCCGAACCGCCCGACCACCTGGACTGGCGGCACACCCGTCTCGTTCGCGGGCTGGCATCGCTTCCCATCCGGACGTAGTCGCTCGGTGAGCGGCCACCGGACTCGCTTCCTGCGGCCGTACGGAGGATTTCGAGTTGTGTGACCGTTCACAAACCGGGATACGAGTCGGGGTGCATACCGCACAGCTGTACGGGAACGGCCCGCATCCCCGGCTACGGAAGTCACCGACAGCCTGTACACCCGCGAGCCGACCGGCGCGGCACCGGCGCCACGCTGTTCGTTGAGAAGATCGCGGGTGCGGCCGCCGAGGAGGGGGCGCCGCTGGAGCGGGTCGCGGCGATCGCCCGGCGGGTGAACGGCTCCTCGCGCGGTTTCGGGGTGGCGCCGAGCGCGTGCACGACGGCCGCGAAGGGCAGTCCGACCTTCGATCTCCCGGACCGGCAGCTGGAGTTGGGGGTCGGGATCCACGGCGAGCCCGGCCGGGAGCGGCGCGCGATGATGCCGGCCCGGGAGATCGCGGAGATCGCGGTGGACGCCGTACTGGAGGAGCTGGCGGAGGTCGGCCCGGCGCGCGGGCCGGTGCTCGCGCTCGTCAACGGGATGGGGGCGACGCCGCTGCTGGAGCTGTACGGGTTCCACGCGGAGGTGGCGCGGATCCTGGCCGAGCGGGGTGTGCCGGTGGCGCGGACGCTCGTGGGCAACTACGTCACGTCGCTTGACATGGCGGGATGTTCGGTGACGTCGTGCCGGGTCGACGAGGAGCTGCTGCGGCTGTGGGACGCGCCCGTCCAGACCGTCGCGCTGCGCTGGGGCCGGTGACCGTATGGTGACCATGGGGCCCGGCGACCGGCCGCGGCCGGGCGAGGCGAGGAGATCCGGTGCGTGACGCAGACTTCTTCCGGCGCTGGATGACGGCCGCCACGGAGGTGGTGGAGCGGGAGGCGGACCGGCTGACCGAGCTCGACTCCCCCATCGGGGACGCCGACCACGGAAGCAACCTCCTACGAGGGTTCACCGCGGTACGGGCCGCCCTGGAAGGGGAGGCTCCGGCGGCGCCGGGGGCGGTCCTGCAACTGGCGGGACGGACGCTGATCTCCACGGTCGGCGGGGCGTCCGGACCGCTGTACGGGACTCTCCTGCGGCGTACGGGCAAGGAGCTCGGGGAAGCCGCCGAGGTCTCCGACGACGATCTGCGCAAGGCCCTGTACGTGGGGGTGGGCGCGGTGGCGCAGCTGGGCGGCGCGGCTCCGGGGGACAAGACGATGCTGGACGCGCTGGTACCGGGGGTGGCGGCGCTGAGCACCTCCTACCGCGCGGCCGGGGAGGCGGCGGAGAACGGCGCCCGGGCCACGGTGCCGATGCAGGCGCGCAAGGGGCGGGCCAGCTATCTGGGCGAGCGGAGCATCGGCCACCAGGATCCGGGGGCGACGTCGGCGGCGCTGCTGCTGGGGGCGCTGGCGGACGTGGCGGACGCGGCGGACGCTCCCGGGGCGGGCGCATGACCGCGGCCGTGGGCATCGTGCTGGTCTCGCACAGCGCGGCCGTGGCCGAGTCGGTGGCGGAACTGGCCCGCGGCCTGGCGGCGGGAGGTCCGGTGGCCCCGGTCGCCGCGGCGGGCGGCACGGCCGACGGCGGTCTGGGCACGAGCGCGGAACTGATCGTGGCGGCGGTGCGTTCGGTGGACCAGGGTGCGGGGGTGGTCCTCCTGGTGGACCTCGGCAGCTCGGTGCTCACGGTGAAGGCGCTGCTGCTGGACGGCGACCTCCCGGAGGGCGCCCGCCTGGCGGACGCGCCCTTCGTCGAGGGCGCGGTTTCGGCCACGGTCACGGCCTCCGCCGGCGCGCCCCTGGACATGGTCCTCGCCGCGGCGGTCGAAGCCTCCACGTACCGCAAGGCCTGACCGGCCGGGGCCGGCCGAGCTCGGGCCGGCCCGGCCCGGCCTGGCCCGGCCCCGCCCGAGCCAGTAGGCCTAGCGGCCGCGCAGGGTTTCGATCTCGCGGCGTTCGCGCTTCGTCGGGCGGCCCGCGCCGCGGTCGCGGATGCCCACCACCGCCGCCTCGACCGGGGTCGGCGGCGGGGGGCTGTTGTCGATCAGGCACTCCGCCGCGACCGGGGGGCCGACCCGCTTCGCCACCGGGCGCTTGACCACCACGACGCGTTCCCGCCCCGCGTGGAAGAGCCGTACCTCGTCCCCGGCACGGACCAGCTGCGCCGGCTTCGCCCGTTCGCCGTTGACCTTCACATGGCCCGCGCGACACGCGCCGGCCGCGATCGCCCTGGTCTTCGTCAGGCGGACCGACCAGATCCAGGCGTCCACGCGAGCGCTTCCGGCGCCCGTTCCCGTCGCTGGTCCCGTCCCTGTTCCCTCATCAGCCATACCCCGACTCTAGCGAGAGCGGCCACGCGGGACGGCACGCATTTTGGTGGTTGCGACAAATGGCCTGGCATCTGCCATGTAGATCATCCCAAGAGAATTGCAAATGCGGGACACGTGCCCCTACCTTGTCGCACGTGCAGTCCTCCACCACCGGACGGGCAGCCCGCCGACACCGAGGGCGTCTCCGCCCAGGCCGAGATCCAGAAGTCGACCGGCGTGCACATCGACCGCACCTGACCCAGTCAGACCAGCCACACCGCCCGCACCACCCGCTCAGCCCCGCCCACCCGCTCCGCCCGTCACCGGCGCGGGTCACACCGCGCGGACCCGGCACCCGGCCGGCCGCCGACCCGACCGAGGAGCACCCGCTCATGTCCCCGATGATCCTCAAGCGCCGCCGCACCGCTGCCGCCGCCCTGACCGCCGCCGCCCTGCTCGTGCCCGTCCTGTCCGCCTGCGGCAGCAGTGACGGCGACAACGACGTGAAGGCCGACGCGGCCCCCTCGGCGGCCGCCTCCGCCGCGCCCAAGGCCGCGAACCTCACCGTCCTCGCCGCGTCCTCCCTCACCGACGTCTTCAAGACCGTCGGCGCCGCGTACGAGAAGGCGCACCCGGGCACCAAGGTCACCTTCTCCTTCGCCGGTTCGCAGGAGCTCGCCGCCCAGGTCAAGCAGGGGGCCCCCGCCGACGCGCTGGTCACCGCCGACACCAAGACGATGGACGGCCTCAAGGCCGACACCAACGACGCCTCCGTCATCGCCAGGAACCGCCTGGTGATCGCGACCGGCAAGGGCAACCCGTTCAAGATCGACGAGCTGAAGGACCTGGCCGACAGCAAGATCAAGGTCGTGCTCGCCGCGCCCGAGGTCCCGGTCGGCCGCTACAGCAAGCAGATCCTCGACGCCCAGAAGGTCGAGGTGAAGCCGGTCTCCCAGGAGCCGAACGTCCGCGCCGTGCTGAGCAAGGTCGAACTGGGCGAGGCCGACGCGGGCCTGGTCTACGAGACCGATTCCGCGAAGTCCGGGGACAAGGTCGTCAACGTGGAGATCCCCGACGCCCAGAACGCCGTGGCCTCCTACCCCGCCGCCACGCTCAAGGCGTCCAAGAACGCCGAGGCCGCCGCCGCGTTCGTGGCCTGGCTGAGCACCGCCGAGGCCCAGAAGATCCTCCAGGACGCGGGCTTCCAGAAGGCGTAGCCGCCGCCGGGCCGGCTGCGGCTGCCGCACACGGAGAGGGACTGCCCGGTCCGGGGGGACGGGCAGTCCCTTTCGGCGTCGCATCCGCTCCGGACATCCGGCCCGCCGCATCCCGGTCCCGCCGCATCCCGGTCCCGCCGCATCCCCGCCGTCACAGCTTCTCCCGCCAGGATCGCCTCATGAGCAGACTTCGCACCCGCCGCACCCGAACGCGCACCCGAACCCCCGTCACGCTGGCGCTCCCCGCCCTGCTCGCCGTGGCGTTCCTGCTGCTGCCCCTGGTCGGCATCCTCACCCGGACCCGGTGGAGCGAGCTCGGCACCCACCTCACCAGCCCCGGCGTGGTCCAGGCCCTCAAGCTGTCGCTGCTGGTGTCCTGTTGGGCACTCGGCCTCTCCCTCGTCCTCGGCGTGCCGCTCGCCTGGCTGCTGGCCCGCGTCGACTTCCGGGGCAAGGCGCTCGTCCGCTCGCTGGTGCTGCTCCCGATGGTGCTGCCGCCGACCGTCGGCGGTGTGGCCCTGCTGCTCGGCTTCGGCCGGCGCGGACTGCTCGGGCCGTGGCTGGAGGACAGCTTCGGCATCACCCTGCCCTTCCACACCTCGGGAGCCGTCGTCGCGGCCACGTTCGTCGCGATGCCGTTCCTCGTCATCAGCCTGGAGGGTGCGCTCGGCGGCCTCAAGCCGAGCTACGAGGAGACCGCGGGCTCCCTCGGCGCCTCACCGGTACGCGTGTTCTTCACGGTCACCCTGCCCATGGTGGCCCCGGGGCTGATCGCGGGCGCCGCGCTCACCTGGGCCCGGGCGCTGGGCGAGTTCGGTGCGACCATCACCTTCGCCGGGAACCTGCCCGGCACCACCCAGACGCTGCCGCTCCAGGTCTATCTGCTGCTCCAGGACCAGCCGGAGGCCGCCACCTCCGTGTCCCTGCTGCTGCTCGCCATCGCCATGGGCGTACTGATCGCCCTGCGCGGACGGTGGACGGGCACTCCCGTCGCCGCGAAGGCCGTTGAAGCGAACGCGGCGAAGCCGACGGAGGAGTCCGCGGAGCCCATGGAGGAGTCCGCGGCGCCGGGGCCGGCGCCCGAAGCCGATCCTCCCGGCACCGCGACGGCGCCCCACGCCGGACAGTGGCCCCTGCACGCCGAGGTGACCGGCTTCAACCGGCTCACCCTGGACGCCGAACCCGGCACCACCATCGCCGTCGTCGGCGAGAACGGCGCCGGCAAGACCACCCTGCTGCGCGCGCTGCTCGGCCTCACCCCGCGCGCCCACGCCACCCTCCGGCTCGGCGACGCCGACGTGACCGAACTGCCCCCGCACAAGCGGCAGGTCGCCTGGGTCCCGCAGGACGGCGCACTGTTCCCGCACCTGAGCGCCCTGGCCAACACCACGTACGGGCTGCGCGCCCGCCGGGTGCCGCGCGCCGAGGCCCGCCGCGAGGCTCAGGCCTGGCTGGACCGGCTCGGGGTCGGGCACCTCGCCCACCGCAGGCCCGCCGAGCTGTCCGGCGGGCAGGCGCAACGGGTGGCGCTGGCCAGGGCGCTGGCCGCCCGGCCCCGGCTGCTGCTGCTGGACGAGCCGCTCGCCGCCCTGGACCAGACGACGCGGGCCCACGTCCGGCACACCCTGCGCACGCACCTGGCCGACTTCGGCGGCGTCTGCCTCATCGTCACCCACGACCCCGTCGAGGCCGTGTCCCTGGCCGACCGGGTCCTCGTACTCTCCGACGGTCAGGCCCTCCAGGACGCCCCGCCCGCCGAGGTGACCCGCCATCCGCGCTCCCCGTGGGTGGCCCGGATGCTGGGGCGCAACGCGTGGCCCGGCACGGCGTCGGCCGAGGGGCTCGCGCTCGCCGCCGGGGGCCGGCTGGTGGTGGCCGAGGCGCTGCCCGAGGGGGCGCAGGCGCTCGCCATCATCGCCCCCGAGGCGGTGTCGGTGTACCGGGACCGCCCGGGCGGCAGCCCCCGCAACATCTGGCCGGGCACCGTACGGGAGATCACCTCGGTCGGCAGCCGGCTGCGCGTGCTGATCGCCTCGGCCGAGGCGCCCGACCTGGTCGCGGAGATCACCCCGCAGGCCGCCGCCGACCTCGGCATCGCCGACGGGACCGCGGTGTGGACCAGCGTGAAGGCCACCGAGGTCACGCTGGTACGGCTCTGAGACGGCCGCGGAAGCGGAAAACGCCCAGGTCCGCGCGTGTCCAACCGTTCGCTGCGATGCTTTGGACGGTGGGCGGTGGCTGACATATGTTCACCGGAGCCCCGCGCGTCCGCGGGTCCTCGTGCCATGTCAGACGTTCCCGTGGGGGGTCCACCGTCATGTCCTTCAGCGCGCCCGGCCCACCGCCGTCCCCGCCGCAGCAGCCGTACGCGACGAACCCGTACCCGGCTCAGCCGCAGCGGCCGCAGGCCCACGCAGGACAGCCCGGCGCATGGCAGCCGCCGGTCACCGTGGGCGTGCTGCGCTCGCCGCGCGGACTGAGCGTGGCGCTGACCGTACTGCTCGCGGTCTCGGCCGTGCTCGCGCTCTGCTCGGCGGGCGCCTACCTGTACATCCGCTCCCTGATGGCGGACCTGCTGGCGGACCCCGCCCAGGTCACGGCGGAGGCGCTCGACCGGGCCGACATACTGGCCGCCACCCCGGACGGCTTCGGCGTCCTGGCCGTGCTCGCCACGGGAATCGTCTTCATCGTCTGGTTCCACCGCGTCCGCCAGAACGGCGCGATATTCCGCCCCGACGGCTTCACCATGGCTCCCGGCTGGGCCATCGGCGGCTGGTTCGTCCCCCTCGCCTTCTGCGTCATCCCGTACATGGTCGCGAAGCAGACCTGGTACGCCAGCACCCAGTTCGGGCCCGACGGCTCCTTCCGCAAGGTCTCCGTCGCACCCGTCACCGCCTGGTGGGTGCTCTTCGTCGTCTCGCAGGGCACCGACCGGATCTTCACCCGGCTCTACGAATCCGCCGACGGCGCCGAGGAACTGCGCGGGGCCGCCACCGGCTGCGCCGTCTCGGGGCTGATCTCCGCCGTCGCGGCCGTCCTCGCGATCGTCTTCGTACGGAAGCTGACGGCCCTGCAGACCACCAAGGCCGTGCAGGGACCGTACGCCGCGCTCTGACCGGGTCACGTGCCGCCGCGCTCCGGGACGGCGAACTCGCACCACACGCACTTCCCGCCGCCCCGGGGTTCCACGCCCCAGGAATCCGCGAGCCGGTCCACCAGCATCAGGCCGCGCCCCGAGACCGCCCAGTCGTCCGCCTCGCGGGGGCGCGGCAGTGCGCTGCTGGTGTCCTCGACCTCGATCCGGATCCGGCCCTCCGAGGTCAGCCGCATGCTGACGTGGCCGACGCCGTCCGTGTGGACCAGGGCGTTGGTCATCAGCTCGTCCGCCGCGAGCTCGATCTCGTCCGCCTGGTCCCACGCGCCCCACGCCGCCACGGCGGCCCGGATCAGGTGGCGGGCCATCGCCGGGGCGTCCGGGTCGCCGGGCAGGAGGCGCTGGCGCAGCGGGCCGCCGCCGCGCGGGGTGGTGGCGCCGCGGCGGCGCAGCAGGAGCAGGGCCATGTCGTCCCCGCCGCCCGCGTCGCCGACCAGGTCGCACAGGACGTCGGCGAGTTCCTCCACGTCGACGGGGCCGCCGCGTACCGCGTCCATGAGCTCGCGCATGCCGGTCTCGCCGTCGCCGGCGGCAGCGGGATCGGCAGCCGCGCCCGGCCGCTCGATGAGGCCGTCCGTACAGAGCAGCAGGGTGTCGCCCGGGTGCAGCTCGACGCTGGTGACGGGGTACCCGTTGCCGGTGCCGGTGCCGACGCCGGTGCCGTGCGGGTCGCGCGACGGGAGCCCGAGGGGCAGCCCGCCCGCCACCTGGAGCCGGTGGCAGCTGCCGTCGCCACGGCGCACCACGGGGTCCATGTGCCCGGCGCGGACCAGCTGGGCCATGCCGGTGGTGAGGTCGATGTCGGCGTACGTACAGGTGGCGAACCGTTCCGTCTCCAGTTCCCGCAGGAAGGCCGAGGCCCGGGCCAGCGCCGTGCCCGGCGTGTGCCCTTCGGCGATGTAGGCCCTGAGCACGATCCGCAGCTGGCCCATGACGGCGGCGGCGTCCGTGTCGTGCCCCTCCACGTCGCCGATCATCACCCCGACCCGGCCCCCGCCGAGCGGGATCACGTCGTACCAGTCGCCGCCGATGTCCCGCCCCACGCGGGCGGCCCGGTACCGTACGGCGATCCGCGCGCCCGCCACCTCCGGGATCCGGCGCGGCAGCATGGCCCGCTGGAGGCCCTCGGCGAGGTCGTGCTCCTGCTCGAAGAGGATGGCCCGCTGCAGGCTCTGCGCGATGCCGCTGCCGAGCGCGACGAGCAGGTTCCGCTCCTCGGCGGTGAAATCGCCGTCCCGTGTGTACAGCAGCCCGAGCACGCCGATGGTGCGGCCCTGGGCGATCAGCGGCAGGTACGCGCCGCTGCGCACGGCCAGCGGCTCGATGTACGGCCACAACTGCGGGTAGCGGTGCTGGAACTCCTCGCGGGAGACGAGGAAGACCGGTTGCATGCTCCGTACGGCTTCGCTCATCGGGAACTGTGCGTCGATGCGGGTGTACTCGATCTCCGGGACGTACGAGCCCAGTTGACCCTCCGCGACGAGGTGGATCCGGCCGCCGTCGACGATGCCGAGCATGACGCTGACCGCGCCGAGGTGGCCGAGGGCCTCGGGGTCCTTGAGGGTGTCGGTGACGTCGTTGACGGTGCGGGCGTGCGCGAGGATCGCGGTGGTCCGCTCCACCACGCCGGTCATCCGGCGCCGCCCCTCGGCCTGCTCCCCGCCGGCGCCGGGCTCGCCGGGGTCGTGGGCGGCGTCGCGCAGGATCCCGATGACGCGGTACGCGCGACCGTGCGGGTCCCGCAGGAAGCTGCCCTGGATGTGCGTCCAGGCCGGGGACCCGTCCCGGCGGCGGCTGCGGAAGTACGCCCCGTAGTGGCTGCGGCCGTCCTCGAGGGCCTGCGCGACGCGCGCGTCGAGCCGGGCCTGCTCACCGGGCGCGACCCGGGCCCCGAGCCCGGCGGGGGTGCCGCTGAACTCTTCCGGGCGCAGGTCGAGGACCTCGAGGGCGGTGGAGTCCAGATGCATCTGTCCGCTGTCGAGGTCCCAGTCGAAGGTGCCCATGCGGTTGAGCGCGAGGCTCGTGTCCGGCTGGGCAGGCCAGTCGACCCGAGGGCTCTCTCCCCTCTCGGCCATGCAGCCAGGGTCTCACTCTTCGCGTCCCCCCGCCCTCGCCCGCCGGGGAAGCCCGCCGACTCCGGGCGTCCCGGGCCCTGACCGGGTCGGCCACCGGGGCACCGCCCGGGCCCGGACGGGCCGCCACGCGGGGCCGCCCCTACCGGTCGGCCCCGGGACGCGGCCCCCTCCCCCGCAGGCCGGGGCGACGTGCCCGGACCGGATGCCGGCGCGGTGGTACCGCCGCCGGGCCGCTCCCGCGGTCCGGAGCGCAGCCACCGCGACCCGCGCGGGGGCGGCCCGCTCGGCGGGCGGGACGGAAAGGGACCAAAGTCCCGGCCTGTCGGGACTTTCACTGAATAGGTGTCTTCCGCTATTCCGCGAGGATCATTCTTGATCATCTTTAGTGGCGTCAGCCGTCCCTCCACAAAGGGGCCTTGGCGCCCCCGGCAGTGTGGGGTGTGGCTTGTCGCAAGCACCGAATCCGACGACCGAAGGCGGGGGCGCCGGCAAACGCCCCGGGCGGACACCCGGCGGCTCCCCCGGAAACGGGAGCGTCGTCATACGCCCGTACCGCGACCCCCTCGTCCTCGAGCCGCTCTTCCGGGACGAAGAACGCGCCGCCCCCGACCTGGACCCCGAAACCCTCCGGCACTCCCCGGTCCGCGCCGCCAAGACCCATACCTCCGCCCATACCCCCGCCCACACCCCTGCCCATGTCCCCGCCCATACGACCCCCCGCACCCTGCCCCCCGTGCTCGATCCCGCGCTCACCGAACGCCCGGCGCGGGCCTGCTCCGGCTGGTGGGCCCTGCTCGCCGCCGCGGCCGCCGCGACCGGGGCCGGGCTGCTCGTGCGGTACGTGGACCTCCGCCCCTCCCCCGCGCTCGCCGAGGCCTGGCCCCTGGCCCTCCTCGTCTGCTGCGCGGCCCTCGCGCTCACCGCCCTCGGCGGGCTCCGCCGCGGCCGCACCGGCCACGCCTGGGCGCTGAGCCTCTTCGGCCGCTACCGCGGCACCATCCGCCGTACCGGCCTCATCTGGTCCAGCCCCGTGGCCCGGCACGCGCGGGTCGACGTACGGCTGCGGCACTGGCGCAGCGAGCCGCTCTCCGTCGTCGACGCCGAGGGCACCGCACTGCGCGCCGTCGTCCTCGTCGTCTGGCGGGTCAAGGACACCGCCCGGGCGGTGCTCGCCGTCGATGACCACACCGCGTACCTGCGCGGGCAGGTGGAATCCGCGACCGCCCGCGTGGTCTCCCGGATGCCCGCCGACTCCTTCGACCCCGCGCCCGCCGACCCCGGGACATTGCGCGACACCGAGGCCGTGGGCGACGAACTGACCCGGCTGCTCGCCGCGGAGTGCCGGGCCGTCGGCATCGAGGTCTTCTCCGCCCGGCCGCTGCACGTCGAGTACGCGCCCGAGGTCGCCGCCGCGATGCAGCGCCGCAGGGTCGCCGCGATCGACGCCCGGCACCGGGACTCCGTCCTGACCTCCGTCCTCGACGCGGTCGACGACACCGTCCACCGGATGTCGGACCGCGGGCTCGTGAGCCTGGACGACTACGAACGCAAGGCCCTGGTCAAGGACTTGACCGTGGCTTTCTACACGGCAAGCGGCCCCGCCGCCGACGCCCGCTGAGTATCCCCCGATGGAGAGGAACCGCCCATGCGCACGCCCGAGTTCACCGAGGACATACCCGACAGCTGTGACTGCACCGGCTGCGCCCGGGCCGCGACGACCCTGACGGGCGGGGCGACCCGCCGCCGCTGCACCCTGCGCGGGGCCGTGGTCGCGGCGGTCGGCGCGACCCTGCTGGCGGGCACCGGCGCGGGCGTCGCGTCGGCCGAACCCGCGCCGTCCCACGCCGGCTGGGACGGGTCGAAGTACTGGTACAAGGACCAGACCGGCTGGTGGCGCTGGACCTCGCACCACGACAAGTACCTGGAGAAGTCCGGGCAGAAGGCCTCCACGGCGAAGCCCGCCTCGAAGTCGACCGCCACGTCCACGTCCTCCACCCGGACCTCCGAGCCGACCTTCCGCGGTCGCGCGGGCTGGGACGCGACGGACCGCGTCTACTGGTACAAGGACGCCACCGGCTGGTGGCGCTGGACCAGCCACCAGGACAAGTACGAGCGCAACACGGGCCGTTCGGGCAGCGGCTCGGGCGGCTCAGACTCCTCCGGCTCCTCCGGCTCCTCCGGCTCCTCGGGCTCCTCGGGCTCCTCGGGGCAGGCCGGCGGCTCGGGCTCGGGCACCCCGCTGCGCCAGGGGACCGAGGGCGCCATCGCCTTCGCCAAGAGCCACCTCGGCGACCCGTACGTCTGGGGCGGCAACGGCCCCCACGGCTGGGACTGCTCGGGCCTGGTGAAGGCCGCCTACCGCTCCGCCGGCATCTCCCTCCCCCGGGTCGCCGACGACCAGTACCGGGCCACCACCCCGATCGCCCGCTCCGAACTGCGCCGCGGCGACCTGGTCTTCTGGTCCTCGAACGGCCGCGCTTCCGGAATCGACCACGTCGCCATCTACCTCGGCGACAGCCAGTACCTCGAGGCCCCGCGCCCCGGCAAGAACGTACGCATCTCGTCGTTCGCGAACTACAACCCGAACATGTACGGCCGGGTCCGCTAGGGAACGCCTCTCCCCGCCGTCCTCGGGCAGTCGGCCGCCGGGCCCCTCCGCGGCTGACTGCCCTTCGGCGCGCGGACCTGCTTGTCGTTGATCCGCCTGCGTCGGCGCGCGGCGTAGCCGGCGGACGAGGCCACCGAGGCCGCCTACGGGCAGAGCTTCCTGGCGGGCGCCACGAGCTCCTTCGACAAGCTCTGCTCCCTGAGGAATTGACCGCGATCCGGGCGCACCCCTACGGGGACGGCGAAGTAGCCGTCCCCGTATCGGGCGACGGCTCGGCCACGGGAGCCTCCGGGACCGCCCGCGGCGCGGACGGCGGCGAGGAGGAGGACCCCGGCGCGGACTCGGGGGCCGCCGCCGACGGTGCGGAGGACTCTTCCGACGGGTAGGCGGGGGACGACGGAGACGAGGGGGACGAGGACGAGACGGGGGGAGACGACGGGGCCACCGGTCGCAGGGGCGACGAGGAGGCGGACTCCGACGGCGAGCTCGAACCGGAATCGGACGGCGAGGGCGGCGACGGCGGCGGCGGGATCACGGGCGGCGGCACCGGCTTGTCGTGCTTGACCTGATGGTCGCCGCGGTCGCGCTCGTACCAGGTCCGGTCGTGGTGGTCGTAGATCACGAACTTGTTGACGACGGTCACGGACGGGGCGATCACCACCACCTGCGTGGGCCGGTACGAATTCCACACCTGCCCGAAGCGCTTCGGATTGGCCTTGAGGGCCACCGGCGGCCCGAGGGGGTTCCCGCACGCGCAGCGCACCCGCGGCACCCCCCGGTCGTCGACGAGCACGGCCGTCCCGGCCTGGAGCACGGCCTGGTAGCCGGTGGCCTCGCCGTCCCGGTAGCCGTGATTGGTGACCCGGGTGTCCATGCGCAGCTGCACCGGCGTGAGGGAGCGCAGGTAGGCGGGTACGGAGGCCGGCTGGATGCCGAGTGCCGAGGCGAAGGCGGCGCTCTTGGCGGGCTGCGCCGTGAGCACCCTGACTTGTTTCTCCACGTCGCAGCTGGCGAGGTCCTTGGTGCCGCCGTACAGGCCGGGCGAGGACCCGCTGACGCTGCGCGTCCCGGTGGGCCCGGTGGGCCTGGTCCCGTCGGGCTGCGGCTTCGTGGGGCTGGTGGAGGGCGGTGGGCTCTCCGGCGGCGGCGTGGCCTCCTCGGCGGCCGTGGACTCGGTGAACGGGTCCGGCCCGGAAGCCGCGGCGGGCTGCAGGAACACCTCGCCGTCCGCGGAGGTGGACGTGCCGCTCGGCCTGGTCAGCACCACGGCCAGGACCACGGCGGCGGCCACCGCCACCAGCGCGGTGACGAGCCCGGGTACGGAACGCCACCAGGGCCCCTTGGGCGGCGTACTCGCGGGCGTACCCCCCGGCCCGCCTCCTCCTGCCCCGCCTCCGCCTCCGCCCGCCCCCGGCG
>NZ_JBHWVM010000065.1:0-44820 GCF_042736805.1 Streptomyces sp. NPDC060031 | reverse complement strand
ACCTCCCCAGGTCGGCCACCGGGGCCTTCTGTTTCCCATCCCACAGGGTCTTCGGAGCAGCGCCCGTATCCCGCTGTCGCTCCCGCTGTCGCTGCCGCTGCCGCTACAGGCGCTGAATGATCGTGCCGGTCGCCAGCGCGCCGCCCGCGCACATGGTGATCAGCGCGAATTCCTTGTCGCGGCGCTCCAGCTCGTGCAGCGCGGTGGTGATCAGCCGGGCGCCGGTGGCGCCGACGGGGTGACCGAGCGCGATGCCGCCGCCGTTGACATTGACCTTCTCCAGGTCCTGGTCGAAGACCTGGGCCCAGCTGAGGACGACGGAGGCGAAGGCCTCGTTGATCTCGACGAGGTCGATGTCCTTGAGGGACATCCCGGCCTTGCCGAGCACCGCCCGCGTCGCGTCGATCGGCCCGTCCAGGTGGTAGTGCGGGTCGGAGCCGACCAGCGTCTGGGCGACGATCCGGGCGCGCGGCTTCAGCTTCAGCGCGCGGGCCATCTTGCGCGAGGCCCACATCACGGCGGCGGCGCCGTCGGATATCTGCGAGGAGTTCCCGGCCGTGTGCACGGCGGTCGGCATGACCGGCTTGAGCCGAGCCAGCGCCTCCATGCTGGTGTCGCGCAGGCCCTCGTCGCGGTCGACGAGCCGCCACATGCCCTGCCCGGCGGCCTGCTCCTCCTCCGTCGTCGGCACCTGCACGGCGAAGGTCTCGCGCTTGAACCGCTCCTCCGCCCACGCGGCGGCGGCCCGCTGCTGCGAAAGCACGCCCAGCGTGTCGACGTCCTCGCGGGTCAGGCCCCGGTGGCGGGCGATCCGCTCGGCGGCCTCGAACTGGTTCGGGAGGTCGACGTTCCACTCGTCCGGGAAGGGCTTGCCGGGGCCGTGCTTGGAACCGGAGCCCAGCGGCACCCGGCTCATGGCTTCGACACCGCAGGCGATGCCGATGTCCATGACGCCGCCGGAGATCATGTTGGCGACCATGTGGTTGGCCTGCTGGGAGCTGCCGCACTGGCAGTCCACGGTCGTCGCCGCGGTCTCGTACGGGAGTCCCATGGCGAGCCAGGCGTTGCGAGCGGGGTTCATCGACTGCTCGCCGGCGTGGGTGACGGTGCCGCCGACGATCTGTTCGACGCAGTCGGGCTGGATGCCCGTACGGGCGAGGAGCTCGCGGTAGGTCTCGCCGAGCAGGTAGGCGGGGTGAAGGTTGGCGAGGGCGCCCCCGCGCTTGCCGATGGGGGTGCGTACGGCTTCGACGATGACGGGTTCCGCGGCCATGAGCTCGTCCTCTCCTGCGTAGCGCAGCGCACAGCGCGCTTGGCGCGCCTCGGCTGGCGGGCCGTCCCGGCGCCCCGCCCGAACTAGTACGCGTTCTAGTTCTCCCCGCAGTCTTATGACCAGAAGGCCCGGCACGCAAGGGTCTTGCACGTGGCTTACACGGATTCCACACGCAACAGTTGGCGCGGGGGCCCTTGTCACTTCTAGAACTCGTTACTACCTTCGAGCCATCATCTGATGGGCCGTCAGACTTTGGAGTCGCCCGATGCCCTGCCCCGTGCTGCCCGAAGGCTTCGACGCAACCGACCCCGACCTGCTCCAAGACCGGGTCCCCTTCCCGGAGTTCGCGCAGCTTCGGCAGACGTCCCCCGTGTGGTGGTGCCCGCAGCGGCGGGGCGTCACCGGTTTCGACGACGAGGGCTACTGGGCCGTCACCCGGCACGCGGACGTCAAATACGTCTCCACGCACCCGGAGTTGTTCTCCTCCACGACCAACACGGCGATCATCCGCTTCAACGAGCACATCCAGCGCGAGCAGATAGATGCCCAGCGCCTGATCATGCTGAACATGGATCCGCCGGAACACACCCGCGTACGCCAGATCGTGCAGCGGGGCTTCACCCCGCGGGCCATCCGCGGGCTGGAGGACGCCCTGCGCGACCGGGCCGGCAAGATCGTCGCGGAGGCCGCGGCGGCCGCGGCGGACGGCAGCTTCGACTTCGTCACGCAGGTGGCCTGCGAGCTCCCGCTCCAGGCGATCGCCGAACTGATCGGCGTACCGCAGAAGGACCGCACCAAGATCTTCGACTGGTCGAACAAGATGATCGCGTACGACGACCCGGAGTACGCGATCACCGAGGAGGTCGGCGCCAACGCGGCGCTGGAGCTCATCGGCTACGCGATGAACCTCTCCGCCGAACGCAAGGAGTGCCCGGCCAAGGACATCGTGACCCAACTCGTTGCGGCGGAGGGCCAAGGCAACCTCGGCTCGGACGAATTCGGCATGTTCGTCCTCCTCCTGGCGGTCGCGGGCAACGAGACCACGCGCAACGCCATCAGCCACGGCATGCACGCCTTCCTGACCCACCCCGAGCAGTGGGAGCTGTACAAGGCGACCCGGCCCTCCACGGCCGCGGAGGAGATCGTGCGCTGGGCCACGCCGGTGGTGTCCTTCCAGCGCACGGCCACCCAGGACACGGAACTGGGCGGCCAGAAGATCAAGGCGGGCGACCGCGTGGGGATGTTCTACTCCTCCGCCAACCACGACCCCGAGGTCTTCGAGAACCCGGACGTCTTCGACATCACCCGCGACCCGAACCCCCACCTGGGCTTCGGCGGCGGAGGCCCGCACTTCTGCCTGGGCAAGTCCCTGGCCGTCATGGAGATCGACCTGATCTTCAACGCCCTGGCCGACACCCTGCCCGACCTGCGCCTGACCGGCGAGGACCCCCGCCGCCTGCGCGCGGCCTGGCTCAACGGCATCAAGGAACTCCGGGTCAGCCACGGCTGACCCCGGCTCCAGGACGGCAGGGACCACCCCACCCACGCCCCGGCCCCTGCCGTCCCCTGGGCCCCACCGGCCCCACCTTCCACCCCGGCCGAGCCCATCCAGCCCCGCCGAAGCCATTCCACCCGGCCGAGCCCAATCCAGCCCCGCCGAAGCCATTCCACCCGGCCGAGCCCAATCCAGCCCCGCCGAAGCCATTCCACCCGGCCGAGCCCAATCCAGCCCCGCCGGCGTTTGAGGCGCGGGGTCCGGGGCGGAGCCCCGATCTCTCCCCGCGGCCGCGCCTACCAGCTCCCGCCGAGCCCATCCCAGCCCCGCCGGCGTTTGAGGCGCGGGCCCGGGGCGGGGCCGGGGCCGGGGGCCCGGGGCGGAGCCCGGCGGCGCCCACGGGCCCGCGCAAGCCCCCGTACGCCTACCGCCCGCGCCCAGCGACCCGCACGAGCACCGGCACCGGCACCGGCACCGGCACCGGCTCCGCCTCCCCCGCGGCCCCGCCCCTCCGCTGCCCCGGCAGCGTCACACTCAGCCGCCGCGGCCCCGACAGCACGTACACGAGCCCGAAGCCGGCGGAGACGACAACCGCCCCGCCGACCGCGTCGAGCACCCAGTGGTTGGCGGTGGCGACGATCGCGCACACAGTGATCAGCGGGTGCAGCGCCCCGAGGAGCTTCTGCCACCCCTTCGGCGCGAGCGTCACGATCACGACCCCGCACCACAGCGACCAGCCGAAGTGCAGCGAGGGCATCGCCGCGTACTGGTTGGAGATCGCGGTCATGGCCCCGTACTGGGGATTGGCGAGGTCCTGCACCCCGTGCACGGTGTCGATGAACCCGAGATCGGGCATCAGGCGCGGCGGCGCGAGCGGGTAGAGCCAGAAGCCTATGAGCGCCAGCACGGTGGCCAGGCCCAGCGAGGCGCGCGCCCAGCGGTAGTCGCCCGGCCGGCGCCAGTACAGGGCCGCCAGGATCGTCAGCGGGACCACGAAGTGGAAGGAGGTGTAGTAGAAGTTGAAGAACCCCTCCAGCCAGGGCATTTTCACCACGGCGTGGTTCACGGCGCGCTCGATGTCGATGCCGAGCGCCTGCTCGATGCCGTGGATCTGGCTCCCGTTCGCCTCGGCGACGCTGCGGCTGGTCGGCGCGGCGGCCCGGATGTGAGAGTACAGCGAGTAGCCGACCCGTATCAGGAGCAGTTCCAGGAGCAGGTTGGGGCGCGAGAGCACGCGCCGCCAGAACGGCAGCAGCGGCACCCGCGACCACCGCGCGGCGGCGGGCCGCCCGTAGGCGGTGGGGACCGGCTCGCGCCAGTACGGCGAGGAGCGCTTCAGGAACGGCACCACGCAGGCGGCGGCCAGCGCGGCGAGCAGCGGCACGTTGTCCCGTACGGGGGCCAGCGCGGCCAGGTTGGGCAGCAGCACGTCGCTGGGCAGGGTCATGGCGAGCACCACGGCGACCGGCCACACGGGCCGGTCGGCAGCGCGCTTGCCCACCTTGCCGGCGACGGCGAGCAGCACCCACAGCAGCTGGTGGCGCCAGCCGGTCGGGGACACTGCGACGGCCGCGCAGCCGGTGATCGCGACGGCGAGCAGCAGCTGGCCGTCGCGGGCGTAGCGGGCGGCCCGGCTCAGGGCGAACCAGGCGACCCCGGCCGCGAGGGCGACGTAGAGCAGGATCTCGCCGGGACCGGTGAGGCCGAGCCGCAGCAGCGCGCCGTGCACGGACTGGTTGGAGAGGCTGTCGGGGGCGCCGCCGAGACCGGTGCCCGCCAGGTGTTCGACCCAGTACGTCCACGAGTCGCGCGGCAGCGCCGCGAAGGACAGCGCGGTGGCACCGGCGAAGGTCACCGCGGCGGCGCGCGCGGTGGGGCGGCGCCCGGTCAGCCACAGCATCGGGGCGAAGAGCAGCAGGGCGGGCTGGAGGGCGGCGGCGAGGCCGATCAGGAAGCCGGACGGCCGCTCGCCGGGCACCCGGAACACCGCCAGCAGCACCAGAAGTACCGGCAGGACGGCGGTCTGGCCGGGCGAGGACGCTTCGCGCACCGGCAGCGAGACCATCATCAGCGCCACGAGCACGGGCGCGGCCAGCAGCGCGGTGCGTCGCGGCACGGGGTCGGGCAGGCTGCGCGCGGCCACGAGCCCTATGGCGGCGACGAACAGCAGGGTCACGCAGGTCCAGCCCACCTCCAACGGGGGCGCGGCGAAGCCGACCAGCGGCTTCAGAACCAGCCCCGCGAAGGGGGTCCCGTTGAACTGGCCGGTGTCGTAGAGCGCCGCCGGCAGCCCGCCGGGGGAGCCGGGCACGTGGAAGTCGCTGAGCCACTCCCCCGGTGGCACGCGCAGCACGACGGCCGCCTGCCTCACGGCGAGCACTCCCGCCAGCGCCCACAGCAGGAGGCGTGCCGCCCCGAGCCTGCTGGTACCGCCTATGACCCCGGCATGTCCGTTCGCACCACTGTGCTCCGCCGCGTTAGCCACGCCTCGCCGGCCTCCCGCCGTGTTGACCGCAACCCTGACTTCGCCTGGCTGCCGCGCTTCATGCACCACTTCATTACCTGGGGACGACGATATCCTCCACGGGATACCTAGGATGGCCCGCATGAGCATCGTGAAGATCAACGCACTGACCGTCCCTGCCGAGCAGCGGGAGGTGCTGGAGCGGCGCTTCGCCTCGCGGGCGGGTGCCGTGGAGGGTTCCGACGGGTTCGAGTGGTTCGAGCTGCTGCGCCCGGTCGAGGGCACCGATCAGTACCTGGTCTACACGCGGTGGCGTTCCGAGGAGGACTTCCAGGCGTGGATGGAGGGCCCGATGAAGGCCGCTCACCAGGGTGGCCAGGGTGGCCAGGGTGGTGGCGGGGAGGCCGGCGGGGCTGCCGGGGAGCGTCCGAAGCCCGCGGCGTCCGGATCGTCGCTGTGGTCGTTCGAGGTCGTGCAGCAGGCCGCGCCGAAGCAGGCGTGACGCGGGAGGGTCCGGGGCCGTGGCCGACCTCGGACCCTCTCGGCCCCTGAGCCGGGGGGCTCAGCTCCAGAAGGCGTCGCTCTCGTCGATGTCCGCGGTGCACTGGTCGATGTCGGTGATCTTGTGGCCGATGATGGTGAAGAAAAGGCCTTCGCGGATTTCGATACCGCGGTCTCCGCGGTCGCCGCGCGCCGTGTGGACGCTCATGGCGTGGCCGCGTCCGTCGACCATGACGGATTCCAGGTGGACCTGGAATGTGCCCTTCGTCTCCTCCCCGAGCCGGCGGTAGAAGTCGAGGACGGCCTCCCGCCCCTTGTGGTGCCCGGACATCGGGCTGTTGCCCGGTACGTGGTGGATGACGTCGGCCGTGAACAGCGAGCCCAGCGTCTCCATGTCTCCCTTGCCGAAGGCCTCGTAGCCGCGGCGGATCAGGGCACAGTCGGGATGCTCCGACATGGCGGTTCACACCCTCCCAGTGGGCGGATTGTCCTTTTTCCTATCATCGGCCCGTGCCTGTGGATGTTCCAACGCGGCGGTTGCCTGCCGGACTCCACAATGGCGCCATGAACGCGAACTCGATCAAGAACCCGAACCCGAACCCGCACTCGAACTCGAACTCGAACTCGATCAACAAGAACCAGACCGCGCCCGCGGCGCACATGTGGCAGGTCACCCCGGAGCTCGTCACGACCCCGGACGCCACGCTCCTGCGCCGCGCGTACTACGCCGAGGTCGCCGGCCGGTACTGGAAGCGGTCCGTCACCGAGGCCGAAATCGACGAGGGACTCGTCGACTTCCCGGACGACGGGCTCCTGCCGCCAACGGGCCGGTTCGTGGTCGGGCGCCTGGGGGGCGCGCCCATGGCGTGCGGCGGGATGCGCCTGCTCGACCCCGTCACCGCCGAGCTCACCAAGGTGTACGTCGACCCGCGCGCCCGCGGTACCGGCGGCGGGGCGGTGCTGCTGGAGGCCCTGGAGGAGGCGGCCCGCTCGCTGGGCGCCGAGCGGGTCCGGCTGGACACGAGGTCCGACCTGGTGGAGGCACGGGCGTTGTACGCGCGCCACGGGTACCTCGAGATACCCGCGTACAACTCCGGCCCGTATGCCGAGCACTGGTTCGAGAAGCCCCTGGTCTGACGCCAGTCTGCCCCGGCGGGCAGGGCTGAGCCGGCGGACCGGGCCGGGCCTGGTCAGGGCGCCGCGTGGTCCCGGCGCGCCATGGCGTCGTAGGGCTCCTCGGAATCGGATCCGCACAGCTCCCGGTTGATCTCCGCGACCAGTTTGGTCAGGTCGGTCGGCCGGTCCGGGCCCCACCAGTCGCCGAGCAGCTCGGCCAGCGACTCCTCCCGGGCGGCGGACAGCTTCACGGCGCTCTGGCGGCCCTTGTCGGTCAGGACCAGCGCGAGCCCGTCGCGTTCGGCGAGCCCGCGCTCCTCGATCTGGCGGGCGGCGTCCGTGATGGCCCTCAGCGGCACGATGGTGCGGTCGGCGAGGACGGCGGGTTCGGCGGAGCCGTACTTGTAGATCCGCAGCAGCAGCCAGCTGGCGGCGGGCAGCAGGTCGAAGCCGGCCCTCTCGGTGATCTTCTCGTAGACGTGGCGGCGGCCCTGGAGGGTGCCGAGTACCGACAGGGCGCGGGCCACCTCGTCGTGGGAGGAGCGGTGGACGGGATTGGAGGCCAGGGTCTCGGTCACGTCGGGTGCGGTGACCGAGCCGCGGAGCTTGTCCTCCTTGAGGAACCAGGCCAACACGAAGGCCACGAGGACGATGGGGACGGCGTAGAGGAAGACGTCGGTGATGGAGGTGGAGTAGGCGTCGAGCACGCGGGGGCGCAGGTCGGCGGGGAGTGCGGCGATGGCCCGCGGGTCGGCTTCCAGCCGCGCGGCGTCCACGCCGGGCGGCAGGGGAACGCCGACGAGGGAGGCGACCAGTTTGCCGTCGAGCCGGTTGGTGAAGACCGTGCCGAAGATGGCGACGCCGAAGGAGGCGCCGATGGAGCGGAAGAAGGTGGCACCCGAGGTGGCGACGCCGAGGTCCGCGTAGCTGACCGCGTTCTGCACGACCAGGACGAGTACCTGCATGACCAGGCCGAGGCCGGCGCCGAAGACGAAGAAGTAGACGCTCATCTCGAAGGTGGAGCTGGTGCGGTGGAGCTGGTGCAGGAGCAGCAGCCCGAGCGCGGTCACTGCCGTGCCCACGATCGGGAAGACCTTCCACCGCCCTGTGCGGCTGACGATCTGGCCGGAGCCGGTGGAGGTGATGAGCATGCCGAACACCATCGGCAGCATGTGGACGCCGGACATGGTCGGTGAGACGCCCTGGACCACTTGGAGGAAGGTCGGGAGGTAGACCATCGCCCCGAACATCGCGAAGCCGACGACGAAGCTGATCAGGGAGCAGAGGGTGAAGGTGCGGATGCGGAACAGCTTGAGCGGCAGCACCGGTTCCGCGGCCCGCCGCTCGACGAACAGGAAGGCGACCAGCAGCACCGCGCCGAGCACGGCCAGCCCGATGATCTCGGGCGAACTCCAGCCCCAGGTGCCGCCGAGGGAGGCGACCAGCACGAGACAGGTGGCGACGGAGGCGATGAGGAGGGTGCCGAGGTAGTCGATGGTGTGCTTCTCGGAGCGCACCGGGATGTGCAGCGAGGACGCGATGACGACGAGCGCGACCAGGCCGATGGGGAGGTTGATGTAGAAGACCCAGCGCCATGACAGCTGGTCCACGAACAGCCCGCCCAGCAGCGGACCCAGCACGCTGGTCGCTCCGAAGACGGCGCCGAAGAGGCCCTGGTACTTGCCGCGCTCGCGCGGCGGGACGATGTCACCGACGATCGCCATCGACAGCACGATCAGACCGCCGCCGCCGAGGCCCTGCAGGGCGCGGTATCCGATGAGTTGCGGCATGTTCTGCGCCAGCCCGCACAGTGCGGAGCCGATCAGGAAGAGCACGATGGCGTACTGGTACAGCTTCTTGCGCCCGTACTGGTCGCCGAGCTTGCCCCACAGCGGGGTCGCGGCGGTCGAGGCGAGCATGTAGGCGGTGACGACCCAGGAGAGGTGCGCCATCCCTCCCAGGTCGCTGACGATCGTCGGCAGCGCGGTCGAGACGATCGTCTGGTCGAGCGCGGCGATCAGCAGCCCCAGCAACAGGGCGCCGATGGAGACGAGCACCTCGCGGCTCGCGTGCTCTGTGGTGGGGCCGGACCGCTGTGGGCCGGGCTCCGTGGTCACGTCCTGCGCCATCGGCTCCTCCTCCGGGCCGCATCAACAATCTCCATCCTGAGCGGTGTGTCCGGTTATGGCCTCTCGGGCGGGTTGGGCAGCCCTGCGGGGGTCTGCATAATGCCTGGCAGTGGCCAGGGAGGGAGGGGTTCCAGTGAGCGCTGAACGCTGTCCGGAATGCAATGCCGTGGGTGCCGCGTGCCGGTGTGCGCCGGGCGCGGGGTTCGAGCCCTTGCGCGTCCGGCCGTATGTGACACTGCCCGACCCCGGCCAGGCGGACGCCCCGCCACCCTCCCCGCAGCGGGTGCGCGGCGTGGTGTCCCAGCCGCAGGTCCCGCCGGAGCAGGTCCGACCGGCGCAGGTCCCGGCGCAGGGCCCGCCGGAGCACGACACCCCGGCGTACGGGATGCCCGTGGTCCCGCAGCCTGGGTACCCGGAGGAGGCGCCGGCGTATCCGCGGGCCACGGCGTATCCGGGAGCCTCGGCACAGGCACAGGACCCGGGACCCGCGGCGCCGCAGGCGCGGCCGGCGCGGCCCGGCGAAACGATGCAGCTCCGCGCCGTCCCGTCCGGGGCCGATGCGCCGCGGGGCCCCCGGCGGCGCATCGCGCCGATCCTGGTCGGCGCTCTCGCGGTGGCCGCCCTGGGTACGGGCGTGGCGTTGGCGCTGCTGCCCGGTTCCGAGGAGCCCGCCACCGCCCTCCCCGACGCGAAGCCCTCGGTCCCGGTGGCGAGTGCGCCGGGCCCGTCCACGTCGGCGCCGCCGAGCCCGTCGCCGTCTCGGTCCGCCTCCCCCAGCGCGTCCGCGTCCGCGTCCCGCTCCCCTTCCCCGTCGCCGTCCCCGAGCGCGTCCCGTACGTCGGCGGCCCCCTCGCCGAGCCCGTCGCCCACTCCCAGCCGCTCCGCGACCACGCCGCCCCCGCCGGCGCAGGCCCAGACCCTGAAGTACGGGGACTCGGGACCGGAGGTGGAGAAGCTCCAGCGCCTGCTGGCTGCCAAGCGCCTGTACCGCGGCAGGATCGACGGCAAGTACGGCGACCGCGTGGAAGAGGCCGTCTCCACCTTCCAATGGGGCAACGACATCGACGAGGACCCTTGGGGCGTCTACGGACCCGCCACCCGGGCGGCACTGGAGGGATGAGTCACACGTCCAGGGATGGCGCGGAGGGCCCCTCGTTTTGTATCGTGCAGGAACAAAGTGGTTCCGTCCTCACTCCCTGACCGGTGGACGGAACCACTTGTTCTCTTCTCCCGCCCCGTCTGGAGCCCGCCGATGCCGGCCAGCACCACCGCCCCTGTCGTCCTGACCGCCAAGGCCCTGCTCCTGGACATGGACGGCACGATCGTCAACTCCGACGCGGTGGTCGAACGCTGCTGGCGCGACTGGGCCGTCTCCCACGGCCTGGACCCGGAAGAGGCCCTCAAGGTGGTCCACGGCCGCCAGGGCTACGCCACCATGGCCATCTTGCTCCCGGACCGCCCGATGGAGCAGAACCGCGCCGAGAACGCGGTGCTGCTCGCCCGCGAGACCGCCGACACCGAAGGCGTGGTGCCGGTCGGCGGCGCCCCCGAGTTCATGGCCTCCCTCGCCGCCCTGCCGCACGCCCTGGTCACCTCCGCCGACACGGCCCTGGCGACGGCCCGGATGACCGCCGCGGCCCTGCCGATGCCCGAGGTCCGCGTCACCGCGGAATCCGTCCAGGACAGCAAGCCCCATCCCGAGGGCTTCTTGAAGGGCGCCGCCGCCCTGGGCGTGGATCCGGCCGATTGCATCGTCTTCGAGGACTCCGCCGCCGGCATAGAGGCCGGCCGCGCCGCGGGCATGCGCGTCATCGGCGTCGGCCCCCGCGCCGCCGCCCACGCCCCCACGGCCCACGTGTCCGACCTGACGTCCGTCGACGTCACCGCCGCCGCGGACGGCTCGATCCACCTCACGCTCCGCACGGCCTGACCCCGACCGGGCCACGCTCGCACCACGGATGCGCGAAGGCTCCCCGCCCCCGGTGAGGGCGGGGAGCCTTCGCGTACCGCGCCACCGGCCACCGCGCCGCCCCGATCTTGCCGATCAGCTTCAGCGGTACGTACTTCACCAGCGTCCGCCCGCCCAGGATCCCGATGGCGACGACGGCCCGGACGAGCCGGTGCGGAAGCAGCGTCAGGACGTTGGCGGCCGCGCTGACGGGTGCCGCGTGCACGACGAAGGCGGCGGCGACGCCCGTTCGGCCGGGCAGGACGCCATCGGTACCGAGAGACGTGGGCCGTGCCAGGCGGCGCTTCGGCTCGGCGGCGCCCCTGGGTGCGAGAGCGCGGATCCCGCCCCGGATCACCTCGCGCGGCTCCCACGCCCCCCACGGGCCCGCACCTCACCCGGAGTCGCAAGTTCCGCTTAATTTCGGGGCGTTGCAGACCTCGTCATGACATGCTCATGTCGCCACACTGTCACCTGGCGCCCATCCCCGCGAAACCCGGCGCCGCCAGCATGGCCACGCCCCCACCGGCGGGGCCGCACGGACCCACCCCCCACTCCCAGGGAGCCCCGATGTCCCCCACCTTCCGCACGCCCGGCGTCTACGCGCGTCGACTTGGCATGCTCGCGACAGCAGTCGCGCTCGCCTCCCTCACCACCCTCGTCGGCGCGCCCAGCGCCGCCGCCGCCCCTCCCACCCCCATCAGCGCCGCGGCCGCCCGTTCGTACCTCGCCACCGTCACGCCCAAGACGGAGGGCTCCACCAGCGGCTACAGCCGCGACCTGTTCCCGCACTGGAGCACCGTCTCCGGCGCCTGCAACACCCGCGAGACCGTCCTCAAGCGCGACGGCGTGAACGTCGTCCAGGACTCCGCCTGCGCCGCCGTCGGCGGGAGCTGGTACTCCGAGTACGACGGCGCCACGTGGACCGCCGCCTCCGACCTCGACATCGACCACGTCGTCCCGCTCGCCGAGGCCTGGCGCTCCGGGGCCAACTCCTGGACCACGGCCAAGCGCCAGCAGTTCGCCAACGACCTCACGCGCCCCCAGCTCATCGCGGTCACGGACAACGTCAACCAGGCCAAGGGCGACCTCGACCCCGGCAAGTGGCTGCCGTCGCGCACCGCCTACCGCTGCACCTACGCCCGCATGTGGGTCAACGTGAAGCAGTACTGGGGCCTGAGCATGGACTCCGGCGAGAAGACGGCCCTGGTCAACATCCTCAACGCCTGCTGACAGCCAAGAAGCACACCCCTGGCCAGAGATCTTTCCCCCGCCAGGGGGAGGCCGAGCTCCCCCTCCCCGTCGTAACGTGATCGAAGGGACAACGGAGGAGGGGGAGTTGCATGGCCGGACTGCGCTTGGGACCACTGCTGCGCTACATCGACTGGGACACGGGCGGCTCCGCCACCATCTGGGTCGAGGCGGACCGCCCGTGCACCGCCGAGGTGCGCTGCGCCGACGGCGCCGGCGGCAGCGTGCGCACGTTCCAGATCGCCGGGCACCACTACGCCCTGGTGCCGGTGACGGGCCTGACCCCGGGCGGCACCACGGCCTATGAGGTGCTGCTCGACGGCCTCCGGGTCTGGCCGCTGCCCGACGACCCTTTCCCGCCGAGCACGATCACCACCCCCGCCGTCACCGGCCGCACCGCCGGCCCCGTCCCCGGCCTCCGCGTCACCTTCGGCTCCTGCCGCCAGGCCGCCCCGCCCGCCGACGGGCGTGGTCCGCACGGCCCGGACGCGCTCGACACCCTGGCTGCGCGGCTGGCGGGCGACCCGCAGGCGGTCCGGCCCGACGTCCTGCTGCTGCTCGGCGACCAGGTGTATGCCGACCACCTGTCCCGGGAGACCCGGCAATGGCTCGCGGCCCGGCGGGACCTGCGCGAGGCCCCCGGCGCCCAAGTCGCGGACTACGAGGAGTACACCCGGCTCTACTACGAATCCTGGCTCGACCCCGAGATCCGCTGGCTGCTGTCGACCGTCCCGAGCCTGCAGATATTCGACGACCACGATCTCGTGGACGACTGGAACACCAGCGCGGCCTGGGTGGCGCAGATGCGCGCCACCGCCTGGTGGCAGGAGCGGGTGCTCAGCGGACTGATGTCGTACTGGGTGTACCAGCACCTGGGCAACCTCTCCCCCGCCGAGCTGGCGGCCGACGCGCTGTACGGAGCGATACGGGAAGCCCCCGACGGCACCGACACGCTACGGGCCTTCGCCGCCGCGGCGGACGCCGATCCGGCCACGGCCCGCTGGAGCTACCGCCGCGACTTCGGCCGGTACCGGCTGCTCATGGTGGACACCCGGGCCGCCCGGGTCCTGGCCGAGGACGGGCGGGCGATGCTCGACCCGGCGGAGCACCAGTGGCTCCGGGACAACGCGCTGGAGGGGCACGGCGGTTATGACCACCTGCTGATCGGGGCCTCGCTGCCGTGGCTGATGCCGCCGCTGATACACGACGCGGAGGTGTGGAATGCCGCGCTCTGCCGCGGCGAGCGGGGACCTCGGTGGGCGCGGATCGGGGAGGACCTTCGGCGGCGCAGCGATCTGGAGCACTGGGCGGCGTTCCCGGCCTCGTTCGCGGCGCTCAGCGATCTGATCGAGGAGGTGAGCACGGGCCCGCGGGCGCCGGCGACGGTGTGCGTGCTGTCGGGGGACGTCCACCATGCGTATGTGGCCGAGCCCCGAATACCCAGTACGGCCCGGGTGTTCCAGCTGACGTGCTCGCCGGTGCACAACTCCATCCACATCGCGGTGAAGTGGGGCTTCCGGCTGGGCTGGTCACGCCTGGGCCGGTGGCTGGGGCGCGGGTTCTCCGGGCACGGGCGGACGGGACGCCCGCCGCTGAGCTGGCGGCGTACGGGCGGGCCGTGGTTCGGCAACCAGTTGATGACGCTGGCGCTGTCCGGGCGGACGGCCCGGCTCCGGCTCGACCAGGCACACCGGCAGCGCCAGGGCGCCCGTCTGGTGCAGGTACTCGACCGGGAGCTCACCGGTGCGGAGTGAGTGGACACACCGCGGGCCCCTGAGTGGCCCCGGGCGTCCGGTGCGCAAACAGCGGGCGTACTCTGTATGGCTGTCAAGCCGCCCCTGCCGCTCCCCGCGACGTCGCGGCGCTTCACTGCCGAAGCACGTCAACCGGACTGGGGAGTCCCGTTTTGCTTGAGACTCTGGGGTCTCTGACCTCGAGCCCATGGATCTACGCCTTGGTGGCGCTGTCCGTCGTGCTCGACGTCTTCCTGCCGGTGCTGCCGAGCGGCGTTTTGGTGATCACCGCGGCGGCCGCGGCGGCCGCCGCGGGGGCGGCCGGACCGGCGGCGAGCCAGGTGGTGCCGGCACAGGTGCCTGACATCCTGGCGCTGCTCGTGACGGCTGTTACCGCCTCGGTGCTGGGCGACATGGCCGCGTACCGGCTGGCCCGGCGGGGCGGGGCCCGCCTCGACCGCGCCATCGCCCGCTCCCGCCGGCTGACCCGCGCGCACGAACGCCTCGGCACCGCCCTGTCCCGCGGTGGCGGCGCCCTGGTGGTGATCGCCCGCTTCGCCCCGGCCGGCCGCTCGGTGGTCTCCCTGGGCGCGGGACGGATGCAGCGCAAGGTCAAGGAGTTCCTGCCCTGGTCGGTCCTGGCGGGCTCGGCCTGGGCGGGCTACAGCGTGTCCCTCGGCTACTTCGGCACCCAGTGGCTCGGCACCACCTGGCTCGGCACCGCGGTCTCCCTGATCGCCCTCTTCGCTGCGGGCTCCCTGGCAGCCTTCCTCGTCCGCCGCCCCGCCCCTGGCCCCACCCCGGCGACGTAACGCGCGTGGGGGCGGCCAGGGGTTCTGAATACCCCGGGCGGAGCAGTGGGTCACCCGTTCACCCGGCAGCGATCGCCGCGGCGGGGCCGGGCTCCTAGCGTCCAGAGCACGGTGCGCATCCGAATCCGCGCCGCGTCGAGGAGCCCGAGGAGTTCTCTCCATGCCCGCCACACCGAACCGCACGCACCGCCTGACCCACCTGCCCCGGCTGCTGGCGGTCGCCGCCGCGACCCTCGCCGTCGCCGCCACCGCTCCCGCCACGCTGGCCCACGCGGCCCCGTCCGCCAGCGTCTCCCCGAGCACCGTCGCCCCCGGCGAGCGGGTCAGCCTCAACATCACCGGCTGCGGCACCAAGACCGGCAAGGCCTCCTCGCGCGCCTTCGGCGACGTATGGCTGAGCCCGGGGAACCTGGAGGCGACCAACCTCTTCGGCTCCGCCACGACCCTCCGCGACATCGGCGCGGGCTCATACCCCGTCACCTTCGAGTGCGGCGGCACCGGCGGCCAGCGCGTCACCGTGTCCCTGAACATCAGCGCCGGCGCCGCCCGCGGCGGCCTCGGCGGCAGCGTCGGCTCCATGAGCCCGGGTCAGATCGCCATGGGCGGAGCCCTCGTCGCGGGCGGACTCGGCGCCGGCGTGTGGTTCCTGCGCCGCCGCTCGGGACGCACCACCTGACGGGCGGCACGACACCACCCCACCCGGCCGGCGCGGGAGGTCAGCCGGCCGGCACGGCCTGCTGCCCCCGCACGTGCACGCCGTCCAGCAGCGCGGCCGTCGCCTCGGCAATGGCGTCGACCGCGGCCTCGAACACTTCCCGGTTGTGGGCGGCGGGCGCCCGGAACCCGGACACCTTGCGTACGTACTGGAGCGCGGCCGCCCGGATCTCCTCCTCGGTGGCCTTCTCGGGGATGGCGGGCGGGCGCAGGGTCTTAATGGAACGGCACATACCCCTACTATCCCGCTACTGCGGCAGCTCGGCCCCGGACAATTTCATGATCAAACCGGCTTGCAGCCGCGCCCGCATCCCCTGATCGGCAACCTCGTCCAGCAGCAGGATCGCCTGCTGCATCGTCTCGGCGGCCCGCCGGTCCTCCCGCAGCGAGGCGGTCTGGTCGGCCATGTGCCTCAGCGCGAGGTCCGCCCGCCGGTGAAACAACTGCCCGATCATGGTCACCACGAGCCCCACGGAACTGGTCACGACCCCCAGGTACAGGTCTCCGCTGCTCTCGGCCTTCCACACCGCGATCCCGATCCCGACCAGCAGGATCGCCGCCCCGGCCCCGGCGAACCGCTGGCTGGTCGCGAAACTGCTCCGCGCCTGCGTCAGCCCGTACGCGTAGTACTCGACGAGGATCGGCGTGAAGTCGTCCCGCCGGTCACCGAGCTCCGCCGACGACGGCCGAATCCCCCCGACGTCCGAGAACTTCGGATCCCCCGGCCCCTCAGCGCCCCGCGCCCCCCGCCCGACCCCCGCGAGCAACCGCTCCCGCTCCGCATCCCGCCGCCGGTCGAACCGCTCCCGCGCGCCCCTCTCCAGCACCACCAACACCGCGACCACCACCGCAGCCGCCCCACCCCAAGCGAGCCCCTCACCCATCCCCAGACCATCCCACGCCCCACTCCCACACAAAACCCCCCGCCCCCACCCAGCCAGAAACCCAGGAGACCCCCCACCGCGAACGGCGGGCGGTCTCCTCACTGGCGAACCCGGGCGAGTCCAATCCGCCAACACCTACTCCGCTGGGCCGCGCGGTGCCCCTCCCCGACCGACCGAGCCCAGGACCCATGGCCCCGGCTCAACTGATGGGGAGCGTCGTCAACCACCCGCGTCGATAGCGGCCACGGATGTCAGAAACCGGTCACCACCAGGCCCACTTCCTCTTCCGCAGCTCCTTCATCTTGCCCTCGGCGTCCCTCTTCTTACGCCGCTCCCGTGCGCCGGCCGTCCAAGCTCCCTGATGCTGGAAGCACTGGCCGCTGCCTACGCTGGCCGATCTCGTGCACCGGCCCCCACCCTGCTTTGCAGCTCCGCACTTCGGCTGGGTCATCGCACCTCTCCCCTTCGCTCCCGAGCAACTTCGCGAACGTACGCATCGTGCTGCCGGGCGCTCCCCCCTGGAAGGCGCGAACAGGAGCGCAGTGGAGCACACCGCACGCGTGCGGGATCGGCTGCTCAGGCAGGCACTCGACTGCGCCTGGCTGCTCTCATTAATGTCAGTCGCCGATGCAAAAGTCCCACCGTGAACGCCGGGGGTCTTGACGGTCCAACTTCGCCGCTGCCCGCCGCCTTTGCTGTCGGCTTCCGTAGCCCTCGCCGATGCGGGCGCCTGCGTCACGCAGGCCACCGTGAAGCCCTGTCAGATGAGGTAGTGCACCCCGCAGCTGCCCACAGATTCTCTGAGTTGCGATCAGTTGTCCAGGGTGATGCGATAAAGGAGGGAGTTGTAACTCGCATCCATTCTGGCTTGAGGGCTGGAATGATCGCGCCGGGGGTGGAATCGACAGCCTGGAAGAACGTATAGGTGCATCTCATCCCACCCTCGGGAAGGCACCGACCAGGCCGACCGGCTGATCAGCACGCCAGGGGCAGAGTTTCGATCACTTCAAGACGTCCAGCACGACGGCTTGCGCCTGAGCATTCACGTCGCTCAATGGCAGTTGGATCTCCTGCATAGATTAGGGGCGATGCTATGCGCCGCTATGTACGCACCCTGTTCTCGACAACCCTCCTTGTCTGCGTGTCTCTTGGTGGCGTATCACTGGGCGCCACCAACGCGCCCTCCAGGCCGGTCTCGAAGCCGGGCTGGTCGATGCGCATCGACCCCAAACTGACCGAGGAAACCAGCGACGCCGTCCAGGTCGTCAATGGATTCTGGGATAAGAATTGGTCTGATTTCTTCACGGAATCCTATCGACCCCCAAGCATTTACGGCACCCTAGGTTTTTATGACACGGAAAGCGTAAACTTTCCCAGATGTAGTGGAGAGACGCCAGATAAATACAATGCACTCTACTGCCTCGATGGAGATTATCTGGCATGGAGCGTCCACCTCATGGACATGGGGTTCAATATGGTCGGCGATTCGTGGGTCTACCTCGTGGTGGCTCACGAATGGGGCCACGCCATCCAGGCCAGGCTGAACTCTGACCTGCAGTTTGTTTCGAAGGAGTTGCAGGCCGACTGCCTTGCCGGCGCGACGTTGCAGGGTGCCACCCGGGACGGCACTCTCCGCTGGGAGAAAGGGGACACCGACGAAATTATCAATGGCCTTCAGAAACTGGGCGATACTACCGCATGGGCCAATCCCAAGGACCACGGTGACATATCTCAGCGGACGAAATATTTCACTCACGGCGTGAGTGGTGGAGTCAACGCCTGCCTTCCGCAGCAAGAGGCCAACTAAACCAGCCTCTACCGTTTGCGAGCCCAAGTCGGCGAACAGGCCACCCCAGCCTCCGACCCCAACCGGCATCCGAGCAACCGTCATTGGCGCACCCTGTAGCCCGTACGAACGACCTGGACGCCAGGACCCGCGGGAGACGCCGCGCGAGGCGATCGGGCACATGCACCGCCTGCCGCGGCAGCGCCCCGCCCGTCTCTGATCGTCGCCGCCGATGTCAGGCACAGTTGCCATGTGGCATCGACGCGGCATGCGAAAGCCCCCAACCATGATCGGTTGGGGGCCTTTTCACTGGTGGGCGCGGACGGTTTCGAACCGCCGCCATCTGCTTTGCAAGCTCGCCCAGACACTCGTACTGCCCAGAGCTCCCACGACTGGCTGCCCCGTGAGGAGACGCAGACGGCTGCTGCTATCCGCCGTCGTTGATGTCAGCCGTGGATGTCAGCTCCTCGCCCAGCTCCACCACGCCCGCCAGCCGCCCTCACTCGTCGTCGCACCGCTCCAGGACCAAGCCAACGGACCCGTCCTCCAGACCGTTGCTGTCTTCGAGGTGCAGGTGACTCCCATCGGGAACACCGTCGCCGGCAAGCACGAGCAGATGCCCTGCGAGCGTCCTGAGACCCGCGGCATTCGCCTCGATCACGACTTCTCCCCCGAGGTCCCGCACCTCGATCCGCGCGTCCGCCTCCCACGTGTAAACCTGCGCGACACCATCGGTCACGGCCGTAAGTTGGGTGCTCTCGACGGGGGCACTGCTGGCTTCGGAGGTCATGGAGACCATCATGCCGCTCAGAGCACACGACCCCTAAGGCGGCTTGGCCCCCTGAGGACATACCTGCGGCGAGAGACATATACGCGGGTTGCGGAGCACGACTGCCGCAACGCAGGATGCCAAGGGGGGCTATGGAACGGGATCAGTTGATGCCGCTGCTGGCCGGCGACGACGAAGCATCGAAAGCTGCCCTGGCCGCCCTCGTCGACGGCGCCGAATACGTCGATGGGACGACGAGGCGTTGCCCTCCGAGGCCTATGCCCGGAGCTATGAGAACCGGCGTAGGTCGTTGCGGCGAAGGGGCATCGAGACCCTGGGCCTGGAACGAGCGGTGCAGCTCGCAAGGACCCGCTGGCCATGGGACCGCGACGCTGCTGACCGCCGCCGGCGTTCCGCCCCGGGTCGTCATGGAGATCCTCGGGCACTCGCAGATCGCCGTCACCATGAACGTCTACGCACACGTCGTGCAGGACACGCAGCGCGAGGCCATCGGGCACATGGACCGGCTGCTCAGGAGGCGGGAGGCGCTCCCAATCCGCTCCGTTGATGTCAGATCCGGATGCAAAAGACCCCCCGCCATGATCGGCGGGGGGTCTTTCTGCTGGTGGGCGCGGACGGTTTCGAACCGCCGACATCTGCTTTGTAAGTTCCTCCAAGGGCAAGCTGCGAGGTGGAGGGCTGCCCGCGGCGCCGAGCCATGACCGTGCCCCTTGTGGGTCGGCGGCAGTAAGCGTCTGGCCGCGTTGCCGTCAGATATTGCCGTCACACCAGACCGAACAGACCACAAGGGCTGCCCCGCCGTGGAAGGCTTCGAGCGACTCCGTACCGAAGGGGGAGCTGTGTACGTTCCGTCGGAAGGACCTGCGGATCGATTCCTGCCACCACCTGGCGGACTTCATCGGCTGCACCTTGTTGAATACCAAGGCGGCCTACGCCTCTGCGAAGACGAGACAGGGCTGCTGGTCGGCCCGACTGATCGGCGGCTTCAACGCGCTGGGCTCTACGTGACCAACGTGCGAGGAGTCAACTACTACCCGGAGGCGGCTCGCCGGGCCGACTTGAGCCCAGGGCGCCCCTTGCGGTTGGTGCCCGAGCCGGACAATCTTCATGATCCCTTCGCCGTGGCCGTGCATCCGAACTACGGCAAGGAACCGATCGGCTACGTGAATAGGCAGAAGGCCCGCCATTGGTCCAAGGTGATTGCGGGCGGGTCGAGCCTTACCGCGGTGAGCTTGCGCGGAACAGGTCCGGGGGTTGCCTGTGAGGCAGTTGCCGTCCTGGCGGCCGCTCCTGAGGTGGTCGCCCACCTCATGTCTCCACGGCCATCCGGCCTCCCTCAACCGGTCTTCCTTCAATAGCACGACAGCGCGGCCGCTCCTCCACTGCGCGTGCATCCTCGGGCGCGGCGATCACCTGCGGCGGCTGGACGTCATGCCATCAGGACCGGCGCGGCGCGACAGGTCGCAGCCTGCATGGGCATCTGGGTGATCCCGTCGCCCTGGCGAGCGTCTTGGTCCTGCCTGGGTGGTGCAAAGCCGTGCGCCAGACGCCCAAGCAGGGTATTCCTGCGAGTTGGGGCACACGGAGGGCGCGGCAAGGACTGAGAGATCTAGACAACGACGAAGCCCCAGGTCGCTCACCTGGGGCTTCGCTGAGCTTTCGGAGCCGTAGCTTCAGCTGGTCATGCTGAGTCAGAAGATGGCCAGGGGGGTAACGATGCCCAAGGGCCCTTCAATGAACATAGTCGGATCCGCGTCCGCCGCTTGTGCCATCCTCCGGCGTTCCGCTCTGGGCAGCAGGTTCATTCCGGGAAGGTTGAATAGAAGATGCCGCTCTCCTGCTGGAATCTTCTTGTGGAGGATGCCGACCACAGTCGCCTCGGTCTCAAGCTCTTCATAGCCAACACGCAAAGCAGACTTCTTGAGTGCCGAGATAATCTTCGGGGCTTCGTCATCGACATCACCAACGATTACAACTCGCTGTTCGGACGAGCGGGACAATGCGGCAAAGCCTTCGAAAGCCGTCCGCTGCCCTTGGTCCAGCGTCTGCCCGAACAAGCCCATCATCTGGGTGACGGCTTCCATCTCGTCGGGGGACGTCATGAACCGTGAGGCGGCCGGTACCTCCACCTCACACTGGGCAGCAACCACCTCGCCAGGACGCAGCCCTCGCCAAACGTCAGCGTCGTTGGCGAAGATGTCTACCGTCTGACTCGATTCCTCTAGCCAGCTATATAGGCGATTGAATTGGCTCTCTGGAGTCTGCTTCAATACGTGAGCGATCTCTTCGCTTGAAACTTTTCCCCTCTCGACCTTTCCTCCCAGAGGGCCGACCTTAGCTTCGCCGCCCAGCTTCCTGTCGCTGTTGTTGCTACGGGTGATCGTCTGCTCTTCGAAGATCCCCGAGTCTGCTTGCGCTAGGGACTCTCGCACCAATTGTTCGTCGAGGTAGAGGAAACGCCTGAGAAGCATCCGCACTCCTTGCGAGAGATGGCACGTTGTTGAGGGAGACTCGTGGAGGCCGCTAAAGGTTGCAGGCCTGGAGCGGTGCATTTTTGACGGGCTGCCATCTGAGCGCCGACCAGTTCTCCTCGACCCACCGAGCCCCGACGTTCACCACAACGCACCGGCACCCCCGTACGGCGCCCTTCCATACCGGAGCCGGAACGCCCCGGGCTGGAGCGGGGCGCCGGGCGCGCGACGCCGCCGCCTTGGCGGCGGAAGCGCCCTTGCCGGGGTAGCGAAACGTACACCGCCTGCGTCTGATCCCGTCACGACCCAGGAACCAGGCGGCTAGTGAACCCCGCATCGCAAAGACGCTCGTAGGCCTCTGTGACGGGGCGGGGGACCTGCAAGCTGACCATGAAGCCTTGCTGTGGGTAGATGAGCAGACGCTGTTGAGCTCCCACGAGCATGTCTAGGACGAGCCGGGGATCATGGATCGAGTCCACGTACTCCGCCAGCGTCACCGGTGCTGACGCGCTGATGAACTCGGCCTCCGGCCAGAGCTTCCGCGCAGTGGCGTAGGCCCGCCGCTCCTCGTACGGCTTGCTGACGAGCAGCACAGACGAGACGCTCACCCCGCACTCCGCCAGGAGATCCCGGGAGAACCGGATGTTCTCGCCGGTGTTCCGGGCGTGTGGCTCGACGAGAATGACGTCCGCCGGCACGCCGAGGTCCAAGGCCCGCTCCCGATAGTGCTCAGCCTCGCCCCGCGGCATCTGGTCACGCGTGGTTCTGCTCGTGGCGCCCGTAAAGACGATGAGCGGCACCAGCCCACGCCGGTACAGGTCCACCGTCACATCGGCTACGCCCAAGTCGTGACTGCCGAGCCCGATAGCTACCGAGCAGGGTCGCGGCTTGTGGTGCATCTGCTGGAAATCCCAGAGGCATTGGGCATCGGACCAGGCCTGCGCCGAAATCACGGGGCCACACCTTGGGCCGAGTCGGGGACCTTGAAGTCATAGGCCCACGCGAAGCGGCTTGCCGCGTGAAGGCCGATGGCGAACTCCACCACGGTTCCGTCTGCGGTGAAGGTGGTGCGGTGCAGCTCGACCACCCACTCGCCGGGCGACAGCTGGAGCAGCGTGGCCTCCTCGGGCTTGGCGACCCTGGCGAAGAGCTCCTCCCGCATGTGGTCGATTTCGTAACCCGCGTCATAGAGCACACGGAAGCCACCACCACGGCCGGCGGGGCCAGGCGACGGATCCACGATGCGCGTGCCTTCCACGTGCTCGGGCCGGTAGTAGCTGGTCAGAGTGTGCGTCGGTTGGTCACCCTCCTTCACGAGTCGAGCGCGTGCGTACACCTCCGCCCCCTCGGGAAGGCCGTGGGCCGCCGCGACCAGCGAGGAGGCAGGCATCCTGCTGACGCTCTGCGTCTGCTCGCCCCGCTTGTACGAGCGGCCGGAGGCGACTCGGTCGGCGATGAACGCGACTTCATCCCCGTCACGCCACTTCGTCTTGTCGTACCGGGCGATCCCGAGCCGCTTGAGCGGCGACTGCTGCCGCACGACAGTGCCGTGGCCTCTGGATGAGGTCACCAGGCCCTCGGCCTCGAGCGCCTTGTATGCCGCGTGAACCGTGGACTTCGATCCTTCGCCAGCTTCGACCAGGTCCCGGATGTGCGGCAGCTGCTGACCAGGGGCGTACTCACCGCTCCTGATGCGCTCTGCCAAACGGTCCGCCAGTTCTCGCCATTTCGGTGCCATGCCGAACTCCTCTCGATGAGCCAAGTCAAACACAGTCCCAGGACTGTTGACAGTCCTGGGACTGTGCGTCATTGTGATCTCAGACGCCGCAGTCCTAGGACAGCGGCGAGGGGGCGGCCTTCTTTGGGGTGCCCCCGGCGCCCGGAGAGCCTGTGAGACGGCTCGAAGAAAGCGGCCGTTCCTTGAGAACTGAACAGTGGACTGAGGTACCCGCCCCCCTCGGAGAGGGCGGCGTAAGCGGGTTCTGCCCCCGCATACGGAACAGCGCCACCCAACCCTTCCGCAGCTCGATCGAGATGCGGCCGGTTGCCTCCTCCGCCCGTCTCGTACGGGCGGGGTCGAGGGGAGCCGGAGTTCTTCCTGCTTCCACCCCAACGCAGTGCAGCCCCCGGCGCGCGAACGCCGGGGGCTGCTGTTCGGGCCCCGTTCCTCCACCGAAGGAGCAAGACCCATGAAGTCCATCGCCGCACTTCACGCTGTTGTTACCCCGTGGTCCGACGGCTTGGAGCCGACGGACGCGGAGCTGAACGCGATCGAGCCGGAGATGCCGCTAATCCTGGCGGAGCGCGACCTGCTCGACGCGGAGATCATGACGCTGGACCGGACGCCCACCGAAGTGGACCGGCAGCGGCTGCGCCGGGCCCGCCGGCGTGTGCTGGCCGCCCGGACCGCGCTGGAGAACCGGGCCGCCCACCTTCCGTCATCCGGTGACGCGGCATGAATCGCAAGGCGAAAGCCGCACTCGTCCTCGCGCTGGTCGTCGTGGTCGCCATGGCCTTCCGCGTCTCCTGGAACGCCCTGCGGGACGTTGCCAGGGCGATCGGCGCGGACGGCACAGCGGCGACGCTCTACCCGTTCGTCGTCGATGGCCTGATGGCCCTGGCCCTGGTCGCCGCCCTCGTCCTGACCGACGAGGCCCGCCGGTTCGCCCTGCGGGTCCTGGCCGCCTACACGCTCGCCTCGCTGGTCCTGAACTACGTCCACGGACTGCTGCCCGAGCTGCACTCCGAGTCGATCGACTGGACTCGACTGGCCGACTGGGATCCCGCGAACTGGGCGCTCGTGCTGCTGGCGACGTCGCTTCCGGTCGGGTCGATCTACTTCGGCTCCGACCTCGTCGCCAAAGTCCTCCACCACAAAACAACGGTCGACCTGCTCGCGGACGGATGGGTGCAGATCGATCTAAACCGGTCGATGTCTGACCAGGGCGAACCGGTAGTCGAGGAGACAGCCCCAGGGGTGGAGGTGGATTCTTCCCCCGTCCCGGTGGTCGAGCCGATCGAGGCCCTGCCGCAACTCTCCGTGGCGGCCGAGTCGATGCGGCCCCGTCGGGCGACCGGTCGAGTCCCGCAAGCTGCTCGATCGACCCGACCGACCCGCACGGATGCCGAACTGCTCGGCGAGGCACGGAGCCTGACGGAGTCCTGGCCGATCGAGAAGCTGACCGGCGAAGGGATCCGCAAGGCCCTGCGGACTTCCCCGGCCAAGGCGCGGGTTGTGCGGGAAACCTTGAAGGCCGAGCGTGAACGGGACTCGGCGGCGGTGGCCGGATGAGCCTGACGTTCGCTCGCTGCTTCGAGCCGACCGGGGTCCTCCACGGGATACCCACCTTCCCTTGGCGCCTGGCCCCCGACGGACTCGCCACCCGTCGGCAGCTCCGCGCTCTGGGGCTGCGGCCCGGTGGTCAGGACATCGCCGGACAGGTCCTGCGCCCGCGCTTCCGACGCAGCCCGCTGATCGCGTTCCTGTACCGCGTCGACCGGGCTAAGCCGGTCCGGCCGATGACTCCAGCCAAGACGGCTGCGCTGGCGAAGGCCAACACCGCCCGCCGCACCTGCACGCAGTGCCGCCGCGATGCCGGATACGTCGTACCGGCCTCGCTCGGCATGTGCGTTCCCTGCGCCTACCCCGAAGGGGGCTGACCGTGAACCACCTGCCCGAACTCCCCGCGCACGCCAGCGTCGTCCGGCTCCCGGATGGCACCCATGTCTACGCCGACCCCACCACGCTGCCTCCCGCGTACACCGGGCCGCAGGTCACCCACCAGCACATCCACCAGGCTGCCCCGGACCGGACCGTCCAGCGCATCGCGCTCGGCTCCGGCGTTGGTGCCGGGGCGGTCGCGGCCGGCGTGTATTTCGGCCCGCTCCTGATCACCGCCTTGACCGCGATCGCCGCGAACATCGCGTTCCTGGCCTTCCTCGCGCTGGTCCTCGGCTGGGGTGTCCACACGGTCGTGAAGTCGATAGGCGGCCCGAGCGGAGCGCAGGCCGTGAAGAACGTGAGCAAGGCCGCCAAGGCCTCCCGCCGCCGACGCGGCTGACGGCTGCCCGATCCACCCGACCCGTGCGGGTGGTGAGGGGAGCCGGACAGACCGGCTCCGGAAGGAGTTCTCCCGATGGCGAAGGACCCGAAGTACACCGCCGGCGAGGTCGCCAAGCTCATGTGGCTGACCGCTCGGATGGCCAAGCGCGGTATCGCGAGCCAGACCGTCTACCAGGGCGACTTGGAGCGGAAGTTCGAGCGGATCGTCGACGCCGCCCGCGAACGCGAAGAGCACAACGCCAGGACCAGCACGAGCAGCAGGAAGCGCAAGTAGCTGTGCCCCGGGGCGGCCGCCCCGGCCAAGGAATCAGGCCGCCCCGGGCCCTACCCACCCCCGCTTGCCAGCGAGAGCAGGAGTTCTCAGCATGACCGATTCCCCGAGCACGCACCTGTGGGCCGTCCCGGACGAGGACGTCGAGCCGGTGATACCGAAGATGGTCGACAACCCGAACTTGCCCGACCCCAAGGTCCGTGACGAGAAGCGCAAGCCCGTCCTCGCCGGCTGGCTCACCAACCGCCGCGACTTCGCCGCCACCGCCCGCCACGCCGTCGCGAACCTCGGCTACGCCACCCTCTTCCACGGCGTCCGGATGCCCGTCTACGCCGCCCGCCTCACCGCCCGCTCCCCGCTCGGCGCCTGCCGGTTCATCGCCACCACCAACCGGTGGGTGTGGGACCGCGAGGCGGCCCCGCTACGGGACTTTGCGGTCCGCACCGAGGACGTCGAGGAGTACATGCGCCTGGCCCGGCTCCGGCAGGGCCGCATCCGGCTGCGCGGCCTGGTCACCCTCGTCGCCGCCGTGTTCGGACACGGCTTCGCCCTCTGGCTCTACGTCCTGGCCCCCGCCTTCCTCTACGCGTTCGCCGCCGGCGGGGTCCTTCTCCTGGGCTTCGCCGGGCAGCAGCCCGACGCCCCCGTCATCGGCCCCGCGGTGCTGAAGACCGAGCTGCAGAAGATGACCGGATCCATCGTCCTGCGCGGGCTGGACAGCATCGGCAACGCGAAGATCTCCGCCGCCATCAAGAAGGGCGGCGACATGAACGGACTCCGGTTCACGTCGGAGATCGTCCGCGACGGGCCCGGCTACCGCGCCGACCTCGACCTCCCTTACGGCGTGACGCCGGAGGACATCATGGAGGCCCGCAAGCCCCTGGCCTCCGGACTGCGCCGCAAGGTCGGCTGCGTCTGGCCGGCCCCCGACCCGGCCGAGCACGAAGGGCGACTCGTGCTGTGGGTGGGGGACAAGCCGATGAACGAGACCACCAAGCCCGCCTGGCCACTGCTGAAGTCGGGGCAGGTGGACCTGTTCAAGCCGGTCGTGTTCGGCAACGACCAGCGCATGCGCGACGTGACGGTGACCCTCATGTTCGCCGCGGTCGTCGTCGGCTCCATCCCCCGCATGGGCAAGACCTTCCTCATGCGACTGCTCCTCCTCATCGCCGCCCTCGACCCGCGCGCCGCCATTTACGCGTTCGACTTCAAGGGAACCGGCGACTTCTCCGCGCTGGAGCCGGTCTGCCACCGCTACCGGGCCGGTGAGGAAGACGAGGACATCGAGTACGTCGTCCAGGCCCTTCGCGAGCTGAAGGACGAACTGCGCCGCCGGGCGAAGGTCATCAAGTCCCTGCCCCGCAGCCGGTGCCCGGAGTCGAAGGTGACCCCGGAGCTGGCCAGCGACAAGACCCTGGGCCTGCACCCGATCGTCGTCGGCCTGGACGAGTGCCAGGTCCCCTTTGAGCACGAGAAATACGGCGCGGAGATCGAGGACATCTGCACCGACATCACCAAGCGCGGCCCCGCCCTCGGCATCGTCGGCATGTTCGGCACCCAGCGCCCCGACGCCAAGTCCCTCCCAACCGGCATCTCCGCGAACGCCGTGCTGCGGTTCGCATTGAAGGTCATGGGCCAGCCCGCCAATGACATGATCCTCGGCACGTCCATGTACAAGGCCGGGTACCGGGCGACGATGTTCTCCCGCTCGGACCGGGGCATCTGCTGGATGGCCGGCGAGGGCGACGACCCGCGCATCGTCGCTTCCGCTTTCGTCGACGCGCTCGCTGCCGAGCAGGTCGTGGCCCGCGCCCGGAAGATGCGCGACGACTACGGCAACGTCACCGGCCACGCCATCGGCAAGGGGCCCGAAGCGACTGCCGGACTCGACATCCTGACCGACACCCTCGCGGTCATCCCGGCCGACGAGGACGCGGTGTGGTGCGAGCGCATCGCCGCCCGCCTCACCGGGCTCCGGCCGGACGCGTACGCGGGGTGGAAGGGCGAGAACGTCACCGCCGCGCTCAAGCCCTGGGGCATCAAGCCCGGACAGGTCTGGGGCCAGACCGACGAGGGCGAGGGCAAGAACCGGCGCGGCATCAAGCGCGCCGACATCACCACCGCCATCACTCGCCGTGACGCCGATCGGGCCGCCGCCTGACCCTAGAACCACTGCTAGACCTAGCACCCGGCGCTGCTAGGTCTAGCACCCCCGCTAGCGCCCCATCAGGCCTCTGATCAAGGATCTAGTGTCTAGCGGCCCACCTGCGAGAACACCCGGAAACCGCCCCAACGCTGGGAGTAGACCCGCATGCTCATCGCTAGCGCCCTCATCCTCGCCGCCCTCGCCGGTTACACCCTGTTGTGCATGGCCAGCCCGTTCGGGACCTGCCGCAAGTGCGACGGTATCGGCGCCAAGCTCACCCTCAAGCGGTCCGGGAAGGTCAAGCGGGTCAAGCCCTGCCGCCGCTGCAAGGGCCAAGGCAAGCGCCTGCGCGTCGGCCGTCGCCTGCACAACCAGAGCCGGGAAATCCACCGAGCCGGCAGCCGCTGACCCCGGACAGCAAGGCCGGTGGCCGCACGCCATAAGGCGGACCCCGCTCCGATGGTGGAGCTAGGCGGACACGGCCACCGGCAGAACCCCGAGCTTGTCAGCACCCGGAGTACGCGCAGCCTCGCAACCTTCCCCGTGCACGTCAAAGGAGATTCCGGCATGGCCATCACCGTCTCGCTCGTCGCGCTCTTCGGACTCGTCCTCTACTTCCTCCTGCGCTCCCACAGCCTCAGCGCCGGAGGGGCGTTCATCGCCGCCGGATTCGGGTTCTTCCTCGCCTCGACCGGCGCCGCGGGCCCCATCAACGAGATGGCCAACGCCATCGTCGCCGCCATCCCCAACCTCTAAAACGCGACCGCCAAGTGCTACTGGGCAGGCGCGTGGCTGCGCCAGTGAGCGGCAAGCCATGCTTCGTGCTCCGGCCGGAGAGTTATGGCAGGGGTCGCGCCGTGGAGGGAGAAGTAGACCGGGTACCGGTGCAGGTCTTCGGCGATCTCGATGCAGCCGGTGTCGGGGTTGACGGTGATCTGGCCGCGGTCGAACAGGCTGTGGACGTCGGCCCGCATGAGGAGCCCGCCCCAGTCACGGTGCTCGCCGGCGTCCGCGAAGCTGTAGAGATGCGCGGCCTGAAGAGCTGCTGCTGGCGTCGGGCCGGTGAAGGCACAGACCTCGCCGTGGTCCTTCAGCAGCTGCTTGCGGAATGCAGGCTGGCCCTGGCGGGTCCGGACGTTCGACATCCGGTGCCCGCCCGGAATCGGCTTGCGCACCGAGTCCTCGCCGGGCTGCTCTTCGCCGCCCGTGTCCAGGTCGTCGAAGTCGACTCCTTCGATGGCCAGGAGGGCATCGCGGAGCTTCTCCCAGCGGGCCGCTCGCATGCTCAGCTGTGAGCGCGGTGAATCACACAGGGCTCGCAGTTGCGCTCCGGTCAGCAACCCGCGACCGTCCATCCACGTTTCCCCGTGCTTCGACCGGTAGGTGACCACGCGCTTGGCCTTGCTGCCCGGTTCATCAAACTGGGCCCCGCACTTATTGCACAGGTAGGCAGGCTTCAGCCGCTTGCGCGGCTTGATGTCCGCCTTCTTGCACACCGGGCAGAAGTACAGGTTCTTGACCTCGCTGCCCGTCTCGATCTCAGAGATCACTCCCAGGCCGAGCAGCTGCTTCTTGTCCCAAAGGGCGATCACGTCGCCCACCTTCAGATTCGCGTGGTTGGGGACGGTGTCGTCCCAGCTGTAGTGCTCCGACGGGTCGTCGTCATACCCGTCATTCCCCCCGTGCTGCCGTTCGTCTCCCACTGCCAGGACCAGCCACGCCGTCGTCACAACGCCCCCTCACGCCAGAACAACGCGGGGGCAGCCGCCCTCTCTCGCAAAGACCGCGGCTGCCCCCGCCCAGCCCATTCCTCGAACTGGAGGCATCCAGCATGACCCATCCCACCGACAACGGGCCAAGGCCCCGTCTCCTGGACGCGTACTGCTGCCAGGGCGGCGCCGGCATGGGCTACCACCGCGCCGGATTCGACGTGACCGGCGTCGACAAGGACGCCCAGACCCGCTACCCCCTTGGCTTCCACCAAGGCGACGCCATCGACTTCATCCAGAAGTTCGGCGCGGGCTTCGACTTCATCCACGCCTCGCCGCCGTGCCAGCACGACTCGGAGTGCCAGCGCATCCAGGGCCGCACCCACCCCGACCTCATCGGGCCCACCCGGGCCGCGCTGGAGTCGACGGGCCGCCCATGGGTGATGGAGAACGTCCGAGGCGCCGCCCGGAAGCTGCGCCGGCCGGTAATGCTGTGCGGGGCGATGTTCGGAGTGGAGACGTACCGGCACCGGTACTTCGAGACCGGCGGCGGCTTCACCTTCACCGCACCCGAGCACCCCGCCCACCTAGTCCCGCAGGCCAAAATGGGGCGCCCCGTCCCCAAGGGCTGGTACGGGCAGTTCGTCGGGAACTTCTCCGGTGTGGACCTCGCCCGCCGGGTGATGGGCGTGCCGTGGATGAACCGCGACGGGATCCGCGAGGCCATCCCCCCGGCCTACGCCCAGTGGATCGGCGAGCAGGCCCTAGCCCAGCTCAACGTGCTGGCGGTGGCCGCATGAGCACGGGTGTCCTGCCGCTGCGGCGGCCGAACGGGCTTAAGGTCCTGGACCTGTGCTGCGGGGCCGGCGGCCTCGCCATGGGCTACCACCTCGCCGGGTTCGACGTGACCGGCGTTGACATCCACGCGATGCCGAACTACCCCTTCACTTTCCACCAGGCCGACGCCCTCGAATACCTGGCCCGGATCACCGCCACGGGTGAGGTCGCGGAGTACGACCTGATCCACGCGTCGTGGCCGTGCCAGAACAAGGCCCGCGTGACCGCCTGGCGCGGCAGCCGCGACGACCACCCCGACCTGATCACCCCCGGCAAGGCCCTGATGAAGACCGCGGGGCGGCCGTGGGTCATCGAGAACGTCCCCGAAGCCGCCTGGGACGGCACCCTGCGTGCTGACTACCTGCTGTGCGGGACGCAGTTCGGCCTGAACGTCCGCCGCCACCGGGCCTTCGAGACCTCCTGGCACGGCGGCGGTGACCTCCTACCGCCGTGCTGGCACCGCAAGGGCCTGCTGGCGTTCGAGCACAAGGGCGAGCGGGCGTACGCGGACGCCATGGGCTGCACCTGGATGAACAAGACCGAAGCCCGCCAGGCCGTGCCGCCCGCCTACACCGAATGGATCGCCACCCAGTTCCTCGCCCACGAGACGGAGGCCGCCGCATGAGGAACACCACCGGGCACCTGCGGACCGCCCTCTGGCTCGCCGAACTCGGCATCCCCGTCCTGCCCCTGCGGGAGGGCAAGCTCCCCTTCGGGAACTGCCCGGCCTGCACCAGCTCGGCCTGCGGAGACCGGCCCCACATGCTGGCCGCCGGGCCCTGCCGGTGCCCGGCCCCCTGCCACGCCTGGGGAGCCGCCACCACCGACCCGGACGTCCTTACCGGCCCGGCATGGCTTCGCGTCTGGCGTCAGGCCGGAGCGGTTGCCTACCACCCGGGCGGTGCTGGTCTGACCGTCGTGGACCTGGACGACGCCGAAGCCGTCACCTGGGCCCGCCAGACCCTTCCCGCCACCACCGTCGTGCCGACGACGCGGGGCGAGCACTGGATCTACCGGGGCGCCATGCAGTCGAAGAACGGCGTCCGCCCCGGGGTCGACGTGAAGTCCACGATGTCCTACGTCCGCTGGCGCGGCCCCGGCGCCGGAACGATGGCCATGCTGCCGGACGTCGTGCGCGCGCTCGTGGTGAAGGAACCCACCGCAAGCCAGACCCGCTCCGCCATCGTGGCGGTGTCGGCCGGGGGCGGGCAGTGCCCGCATCGCTCGCCCGCCTACCTGGAACGGGGGATCGTCATGGCCGAGCAGCGCATTACCGCGGCGGCCAAGGCCATCCACAAGACCGTGTACCGCACGTTCCTCGCCGTGCTGTCCGCCCACGGGCGGTGCGGCTGCCTGACCGAGGCCCACACCACGCGCCTCTTCACCGCCGCGCAGGCCAAGGGCGAAACCGTCCGGCACTGCGAGGTCGCCTGGGCCAACGCCCTCACGAAGCTAGGGATGTAGCCATGCCAGAGGACGAGAAGACTCCGGCCCGCGAGATCATCACCGACTACGCGCAGGCGCACTTCCGGTACTTCCGCACCACCGAAGGCACCGTGTACGCACAGAAGAACGGCCACCCGGTTGCCCGGCCCATCCGCTCCCAGGGCACGACCGGCAGCCACCGGCAGGAACTCATGGTCGGTCTGTTCAACGACGGGCTCGGCGTGTTCAACGGAACGGCCCTCAAGGAGGCGTTGGACTTGATCGAAGCACTCGCGCTCAGCAAGGACGTACAGGCCACACACATCCGCGTGGCCCCGGGATTCGACGGCGCGACCTGGCTCGACCTGGGCCGCGACGACGGCCAGTCCGTCCGCATCCACCCCACCGGCTGGAGCATCCTCGCCCCCGACCCGCGCGAGGTCTGCTGGCGGCGCACCCAGCTCACCGGCGAACTCCCCCTCCCCGCCCAGGACACCAACGGCAAAGGCATCGACCTGCTGCTGAGGCTGTGCAACTTCGCGAACGCCGAGAGTGAGTGCCTCGCTGTCGCATGGCTGATCGGCTGCCTGGAGCCGTCCGTACCCGTCCCTGCCCCGTTCCTCACCGGCCCCCAAGGCGCCGGCAAGTCCACCGGCGGTCGCATGTTGGTGCGGATCATCGAGGGCATGAGCGGCGACCTGCGCCGCGCCCCGAAGGACGAGGAGAACCTGATCACGGCCGTCGCCGCCGGATGGGTCACCGCCCTCGACAACCTCTCCCACCTTCCCCCGGACCTGTCCGACCTGATGTGCTGCATCGTCACCGGCGCAGAGAGCATCAAACGCGCCCTGTTCACCGACGGCGACGTTGTCCGCTCCCGCTACCGCCGCCCACTGCTGCTGACCGGCATCGACGTGGGCGTGATCCGCCCCGACCTCGCCGAACGCCTCCTCCCCCTGCGCCTCGAACGGCCCCGGGTACGGCGGACCGAGGCGGAGCTGTGGGCGGAGTACGCGCAGGTTCTGCCCGTCATCCTTGGCTCGCTGCTGGACCTCACCGTGAAGGTGCGGGCCACGGAGGCCGACATCCCCACCGACCTGCGGATGGCCGACTTCGCCCACCTCTGCGCTCAGCTCGACGCAGCCAACGGGCTCGGAGCGCTGAACGCCTACCGGGCCAGCCTCGACGACCTCAACGACGACGTGATCGAGGGGGACCTCCTCGCCCAGACCGTCCTTAAGCACGCCGCCAGCCTCGAACCGGGCGAGGAAGTCCGGATGACCTCGACCGAGTGGCTGCACGCCCTCACCCAGCTCTACACGGGAGACGAGTTCCGTGCCCTGCCCAAGGGGTGGCCCACAACCGGCAAGGTCTTCTCCGACCGTCTCAAGCGGCTTCAGCCGACCCTCGCCGCGCGTGGCGTCCTCGTCGACTGGGGCCGCACCAAAACGGCCCGTTACATCGAAATGACCCGCCCCTCGCCCTCGCCGCCCGACCAGCAGCAGGCAGCGTTCTAACGGGCGCCGCCACCGCCGGTCCCCGCACAAGCAAGAAGAGCACCCGCCCGCCCCGGTGGCGCGTGCTCCTCTTGCTGTTCCGGCGGCTTGCCGCCGCTGTGAGGGACGTGCCGCGCAGCGGCTCCCTCTTCACGCTCGAAGACTCGGCCCACCACAACAGAAACCCCCCCTCTTCTTTTTCCTAAGAGAAGAGACGCTGCGTCACCCGTGTCACCGCCAGGCTCCAAACGGCCCGTGACCTGGGGCTACATCGGTGACGCAGACGGCCAACGGCTACGTCATCACGCGTCACCCACGTCACCGGCCTGCGTCATCCCGTTGACGATGACGCAGGCCGGTGACACGCGACCGAGCTGCTACGTCACCGAAAACCGCAGGTCAGACCAGCAAATGACACAGACGACGCGATGACGCAGGAATCCCCACGTCGAACACACGCGCACTGACCATCCACATGGAGGCCGCAGTGAGTTCTGCCCTGCCCACCACGCATCAAGCCCTGACCGTGCCCGAGGTCATGGCCGCCCTGCGGCTCAGCCGCTTCACCGTCTACAACCTGATCCGCTCCCGCGCCCTCCCGAGCTTCACCGAGGGCCGCTCGCGCAGGATCCCCGCGGACAGCGTTCGCGCCTATCTGGAAGCCAAGTTGGAGGAAGCAGCCTGATGGCACGCAAGAGGAACCCGAACGGCGCCGGCAGCATCTGGCAGCGCTCGGACGGTCGTTACGAGGCCCGGGTCTACGTGCCGCAGCCCGACGGGACCCGTGCGCGGAAGACCGTCTACGGCAAGACCTGGGAGGAGTGCGACACCAAGCGGCAGGAGCTGGTCCTGCGGGACCGGCAGGGCGTACCGACGCCCACCAAGTCCGCCCGCCTCTCCGAGTGGTTGCCGCACTGGCTGGAGGAGTTCGTGAGGGGCGAGCGGAAGAAGACCACGTACGCGAAGTACGAGACGCACGTCCGGCGGTACCTCGTTCCGAACCTCGGATCCAAGCGGCTCGAAACCCTCGGGGTGGCAGACGTCCGGCGCATGCTCGCCGCGGTTACCACTCAGGCGTCGGCCGCCACCGCGAAGGAGTCGCACCGCGTGCTGCGCAGCGCCATCTCCGCCGCCTGCCGGGAGGAACTCATCAGCAGGAACGTCGTCCAGCTCGTGCCAGCGCCCCGGGTGCAGCCGCGGGAGCTCCAGCCGTGGAACCTCGACCAGACGGTGACCTTCCTCGAAGCCGCCCGGCGCGACCCGCTCTACGCGGCCTTCGTGGTGGCCGTGACGATGGGGCTGCGGCGCGGGGAGGTCCTGGGGCTGCGCTGGCAGGACATCGACTTGGATCGCCGGACCCTGACCGTGCGGAACCAGATCCAGCGGGTACAGAAGGAGCTGTACGCGGACTCCACGAAGAACCGCCGGACCCGGGTCATTCCGATCCCGCTCATGACCGTGGCTCCGCTCCGGTGGCAGCGTCTGCGCCAGGCTGCCCAGCGGGACGCAGCGGGCGAGGCCTGGCAGGAGAACGACTACGTGTTCACGACGCGGTCCGGCCGGCCGGTCGAGCCGCGGAACATCAGTCGGTCCTTCGAGCGGATCGGGGACGGGGCGGGTCTCCCCCGGATCCGGCTCCACGATGCCCGGCACGGGTGCGCCACCCTGCTCTTCGCGGCGGGGGTGCCAGCGCGGGTGGTCATGGAGATCCTGGGGCACTCGCAGATCGCCGTCACGATGAACATCTACACGCACGTGTCGGAGGAGACGCGGCGGGAGGCGATCGGGCACATGGACCGGATGCTGCGGAGGCGGGTCCCGCAGGGGTAACTGCCGTCAAGAACTACCGTCAAAGGCCCCCAACCATGATCGGTTGGGGGCCTTTGTGCTGGTGGGCGCGGACGGTTTCGAACCGCCGACATCTGCTTTGTAAGAGCAGCGCTCTACCCCTGAGCTACGCACCCGTGGATGAGTGGACAGCCTACATGGCGGGCACACCCCCCACGCAAACCCGTTCCCGTAGGGGAGAATGGAGCGGGGCATGGCGGACGCGGTACGGGAGAGGGATTGTGACGACGGCATCCCGGCGGTGGTTCGGCGGGCGGGACGAGAGTCGGCGGGCGGATGCGCAGGCGGCGAAGGATGCTGCCGCGGCCGCGTTCTACGAGCTGGACAGCGCGCAGCGGGAGCTGCGGATCTCGGTGGAGACCATCGCCGCGGCGGACGGGTCGCCCGCCGCGCGGCAGGCGGGTGCCGGGTTCACCGCGCTCGGGCAGCGCATCGACCAGGTCAGCCAGGTGTACATCGAGGCCGTGGACGCGCACGACCTGGACCGGCCCGAGCTGGACGGCGCCGTCGCGGCGCGGGCGCGGGAGGAGCTGACCCGGGCGCGCGAGGAGCTCGTACGGGTCAAGGCGGAGCTGGACCGGTTCGCGCAGGGGTTGCAGCCGCTGCTGGACAAGGCCGAGACGCAGTTGGCCCGGGTGGCGCCGGCCCGGGAGCGGGCCAGGGCCGCGCTGCTGGCGGCGAGCACGGCGCTGGAGGACGTACGCGGCAAGGGGATGCGGGCCGACGACCTGGCCGCGCGGCTGGCGGCGCTCGGGCCGGAGCTGACCAAGCTGAACCAGGGGGCCGCGCAGCACGGCGTACAGGAGACCGTGCAGCGGGCCGACCGGATCCTGCGGGACGCGGAGGCCATACGGGCCGAGGCCGCGCGGCTGCCGGAGCGGGCCGCGGAGATCGACAGGCGGCTGGTGAGCCTGCGGACCCGGGCGCAGGCCCTGCGCAACCGGGCGGACCGGGTGGATCCGGTGCTGAGCGAGCTGCGCCGGCGGTTCAGTGCGGCGTGCTGGCAGGACCTCCAGCAGGTGCCTGACCAGGCGGTACGGGATGTGGCGCGGGCCGAGGAGCGGCTGAAGGAGGCCTCCCGGGCGCGGGACGAGCAGCGCTGGGCCGATGTGGCGGCGCTGGTCGAGGCGGTCCGGACGGCGCTGGACGCCACCGACGACGCGGTGTCGGCGGCGCAGGACCGGCTGACGCGGCTGGAGGCGGTGGCGCGGGATCCGCAGGCGGAGGTGCAGCGGACGCGGTTCGCGATCCGGGACGCGCAGCGGCTGGCGATGGAGGGCCGCACGGTGCCGGAGCCGCGGTACGCGCGGCCGCTGGACGAGGCGGTGGCGCGGGTGGAGCGTGCGCTGGCCGCGCTGGAGGGGCGGCACCCCGACTACTGGGCGTTCCTCCAGGAGATGGAGGAGGTGCGGGCGGCGGTGGGCCGGGTCGTGGCGGACATGCGGGGTCGACGCGCGGCCGGGTGAGCGTAGGGGTGCGGGTGCGGGGTGAGGGTGAGGGTGAGGCCGGGGTTGTCCGGGGGTGGGCATCGGCGGATGCTGGAGGTTCCAGGAGAGTTCCAGGAGAGGTGCCGGAAGCGGTGCCAGGAACGGAGCAGAGGAGGGCGGTATGGCTGCCCACACTTCCCACAGGCCTCGTGCGTCCCGCGTACCCGAGGCACCCCCTGTGCCGCATGAGCCTTACGGAGCTCACGCGCTCTACGGGTGTCACCAGCCCCATGAGTCTTACGCGCCGTACATACCCCATGAGCCCTATGCGTCCTCCCAGGCACCACAGGACTCCCCCGGGATGCTGCGACGCATGCTGCGTCCCGTCAATGCCCGGCTCGACGAGCACCTGCCCGCCGATCACAAGCTCAGCAAGGTCTACCGGGTCGGCGCCGGCCTGACCGGGCTGCTGCTGGTCGTCTTCGGGATCCTCGGGCTCATCAACCGGATCGGTTTCTTCGACACCGGTGGAGACACCGTGCTCGCCCTCAACACCAACGGCGCGCTGAGTGTCCTGTCGATCTGTTTCGGAGGGCTGCTGTTCATCGGGATGGTGATCGGGGGCAGCTTCGCCTCGACCGTCAACATCGTGCTGGGCCTGCTGTTCATCGCGAGCGGGTTCGTGAACCTCGCGCTGCTCGACACGGGCATGAACTTCCTGGCGTTCCACATTCCGAACGTGCTGTTCAGCTTCGTGGTGGGCGTGATGCTGATGTGGTTCGGGATGTACGGGCGGGTGGGCAGCGCCCTGCCGCACGACAACCCGTACTGGCGCGCCCGCCACCCCGATCAGGCGGCCCGCGAGCAGCGGCCACCCCTCCACCGGCACCCTGCCGCGGGGGATTGACGTTCCCGGTCCCGGACTGCGTAGCCTGGCCGCATGCCTCGCTACGAATACCGCTGCCGGACCTGCGACGACACCTTCGAGGTCAGTCGTCCGATGGCCGAGTCCTCCGCGCCCGCCGACTGCCCGGCCGGACACGCCGACACCGTCAAGCTGCTCTCCGCCGTCGCCGTGGGCGGCACCAGCGGCGCCCCCGCGCCCGCCATGCGCGCGGCCGGAGGCGGCGGGGGCTGCTGCGGCGGAGGCGGCTGCGGCTGAGTCGGCTACGGCGTGGGCGGCTACGGCTGCGGCTCAGTCGGCCGCAGCCGCGCCAGCCCTACGCTCCGGCCCTACGCCCCGGGGCCCTACGCGCGCTTGCGCGAGAGCGTCAGGCCGTCCGAGATCGCCAGCAGCACGGATTCCATGCGGGTGTCCGCCACGACGTGGTCGTTGAACGCGCGGACGACCGCCCCCGCGCCCGTGCCCGACTCGTCAAGGACCGTGCCGTGGAAGAGGGTGTTGTCCGTGACGATCAGGCCGCCCGGACGCATCCGCGGCACGAGCTCCTCCCAGTACGCGATCTGGCTCTCCTTGTCCGCGTCCACATAGGCCATGTCGATGTGCGGCTCGACCGGCAGGGCGCGCAGCGTGTCCCGTGCCGGGGCGATCCGCAGGTCGATGCGGTCCGCGACGCCCGCCGCCTCCCAGGCTTCGCGGCCGAAGGCCGTCCACTCCTCGGAGACGTCGCACGCGATCAGCGTGCCGCCGGGCGGCAGGGCCTGGGCCATGGACAACGTGGAGAAGCCGGTGAAGGTGCCCACCTCCACGATGTGGCGGGCGCCCGTCAGCCGGACCAGGAAGGCCAGCAGCGGCCCCTGCTCCTGCGCCGACTGCATTCCGGCGGCGTCCGGGAACTTCTCGTACGTCGTCGCCACCAGCCCCCGCTGGACCGCGTCCAGCGGGGGATTGTGCGCGAGCATGTAGGCGTAGAGCTCGTCCGTGATCTTTGTGCTGTTGCCCTTGGTCATGCGCTCAGTCTCGCAACCGCCTGTCCGAATTCGCGCACTATCTCCTCGCCCGCCAGCACGCCGGCCGCGGCGAGCGCCGTCACCGTCGGCGCCGTCCAGCCCGCGTCGGCCAGTTCGCCGTGGCCCGGCCGCCACCCGGCGTCCGCCGCCAGCAGCAGGTCCGCGTCCAGCAGCGAGTCGCCGGCGGCCAGCGTGGCCGTGGCCCCGGTCCGGCGGGCCACCTCGCGCATCGCCGCGCTCTTGGTCAGCGGCTGCGGGACCGCGTAGATCTTCCGGCCCTGGAGCGACACAGACCAGCCGCGCGCGCCCGCCCACTCCGCCAGGCCCTTGAGCCATTCGTCGGGCACCAGCGCCCGCTCGACGACCAGGTACGTGAACAGGTCCTCCGCCAGCCGCGCCTTGCGCAGCCACACCGGGTCCGCCGTCGCCAGCAGGTGCCCGTGCACCTCCTCCAGCGGCGCGCACTCCCGCGCCAGCCGCACCGCGACCTCGCGCCGCCAGTCCTTGTCCGCCACCCCGTCCACCAGCAATTGGCCGCCGTTGGCGCAGATCGCGTACGGAGCCGGGCGCCCGGGGAAGCGGATCCGCTGGTACTGCTTGCGCGTACGGGTGGTGGTCGGGACGAAGACCACCCGGGGATCGGCGGTCAGCTCGGCCAGCAGCCCGGCCGCCGTCTCCGTCATGTACGAGAGCGGCTTGCTCTCGTGGACCTCGACGCACAGCAGCCGCGGGGCCTGCGGGTCGGGCATGGTCAGGCCGAGCGCGGCCGCCGAGTAGATGAGCGTGCGGTCGAGATCACTGGCTACCAGGACAGTCACTTGGAGGCCACAGCCTTTCCGTCGGCACCGGTGGCGCCGCGCGTGTAGTGGGGGTGGATGAGTCCCACGCAGGTGTAGGGCAGCCCGTCCACTTCCTCCACCGGTACTCCCCGCTGCTCCGCGAGGAGTCGTACGAGGTCCAGGTCGGCTCCGGCGCCGCGCTGGGCGAGGATCTTCCACGGGACGCGGCGCAGCAGCACCCGGGTGGTCTCGCCGACTCCCGGCTTGACCAGGTTCACGTCGTGGATGCCGTACTCCTCGCTGATGCGCTCGACCGCCGCCCAGCCCACCCAGGTCGGGGTGCGGTCCGCCGCCAGCAGCTCCTTGACCTCGTCGTCGACGGCGTCGGCCACCTCGTCGAAGCGGGCGGCGACGGTGTCGACGAAGTCGACGGAGACATCGGCGCCGGCGAGCTCGCGGTAGAACTTCGCGCCGTGGAAGTCGGCGGGGCCGACCAGGTCCGACCTCAGTACCGTACGCGAGACGAGCCCGGAGACGGTGGAATTGAGACAGGCGGAGGGGATCAGGAAGTCCTCGCGGGTGCCGTAGGTCTCCACGCACGAGCCGGGGTCGGCGAGGACCACGATCTCCGGGTTGAAGCCCTCGAACTCCGCCAGTGCCTCGCGCAGTTCCCGCGTGATGGCGCCCTTGCCCGTCCAGCCGTCCACGAAGACGATGTCGGCCGGATCGTGGTGGTCGGCCAGCCAGCGCAGCGCGTTGGCGTCGATGCCCCGGCCGCGCACGATGGAGACGGCGTAGTGCGGCAGGTCCAGGCCGTGCCGGGCGCGGGCCCAGCGGCGCATCAGCACGCCCACCGGGGTCCCGGCGCGGGCCAGGGAAACCAGTACGGGGGACGGCGACCGCTCGGCCAGGACGGTCTCGGTGACGGTGCCGACGGCGCGGGCGATCCGGGCGGCGGAGGCGGTCAGGGCGCTCTGGTAGAGCTCCTGGTACCGGGGGGACGGCTGGTACTCGACGGGCAGCGACTCGGCGTAGTGCGCGCCGCCGGCCTGTATCGCCTCCTCGCGCTCCTCGGTGGGGGCCTCCAGCTCGACGTCGGAGAAGTCCTGGAGCAGCCAGCCGACGTCCTCGGGGGCGTACGAGGAGAAGGCGGGGCCGCGCAGGGGCTCGGTCATGATCGGCTCCAGCCGGTCGGGGACGTCGGGAACGTCGTGTACGTCGTGTACGTCGGGCGCGTAGGCGGGTATGACGACCGGCAGCACCCGGCCGGTGTACGGGGCGAGGGCGGCGAGCAGGCCCGTACGCAGCTCGGGGGTGTCCCCGGCCGAGTCGACCACGGCGACCACGGTGTCGAAGCCGGCCCCCGCCGTGCTGTGGACGTTGTAGGCGTACCGGTCGCCGGGTCCGTCGGCCGGGGCGTCGTGGGCGGGGAAGACGAGGCGGGTGCGGATGGCGTAGCCGGGGTCGTCGACCGCCAGCACCGGCGAGCGGGTGGTGGTGGAGAAGCGGACCTCGGCGGCCGCGCCGGACTCCTCCAGGGCCTTGGCGAGGCGCAGCGGTGCGTACATCAGCTCCTCGTTGCCGAGTACGAGGACGCGCCCGGGGCGGTCGCCGAGCGCGGCCGCGAGCTGCCGGGTCAGGGCGGGCAGCGCCGCCTCCAGCCGGGTCCGGTGCGCGGGGGTGAACCCGTGCCGGCCCCCGTCGGGGACCCCGGCGGGCCAGTCGAGCACGACCGGCTGCGGGCCGTCTGCCGGGGCTCCGCCCGGGCCGTCTGCCGGGGCTCCGCCCTGGTCCTCGTGCTCCGCGACCAGGGCCCGGCCCTTGGCCAGGACGCCCTCCGGGAGGGAGACCGTGCCGGAGGCGAGGGCGACGAGGTCCACCCGCGCGCCCAGTTCGGCGGCGAAGGAGGTGAGGCGGGCGCGGTCCGACGGGGAGCGCACGTCGACGAGCGCGACGACCACGTAGTGCCCTCGCGGGTGGCGGGCGTGCAGGTCGCGGATGGTGTTCAGGACCGTGTTGCCGGTGGAGAACTCGTCGTCCACCAGGACCAGCGGACCGCTGCCGGCCAGCAGCTTCGGGTCCTCGGGCAGCAGCAGGTGCGAGGTGGCGTGCGAGTGGGCCTCCTCGAAGCCGCCCGCGGACGCCACGCCCGGGACGGGGCGGCGGGTGGAGTGCAGGTACGGGGCGACCCCGAGGCCGTCGGCGACGCAGTGGCCGAGCCCGGTCGCGGTCTCGGCGTACCCGAGGACCACCGCCGAGGCGGCCGCGGCCTCGCCGAGCAGGGCCCGGACCCGCTCCCCGAGCCCGTACCCGGCGGCGTACACGACCGCCGGGGACTGCGGGACGTGCTTGCCGAGCACCTGCGAGACCAGCAGGTGCGCCCGCTTGGGGTTGCGCCGCAGCGCCAGCCCGAGCAGCTCGTCGAGCCGCGGCCCGCCCGGCTCGGAGCCCTCCTCCAGGCTCACGCCCAGTCGGTCCGCGACCCAGGTTCCCGACCACACCTCGTCGATCGTCTTGCCCTTCCTCGTCGTAACCCTCGTCACCGGCCCGCTCACACCTGGAGCCCGGCCGTGAGGAGGTCGACGAAGCCGACCTCCTCCTTCGCCACTCCGAAGACCTCGGCGCGGAGCATGGTGCGCTCGGCCCAGGCCCGGTGGGGCTTCACCTCGTTCATCTTGTTCGTGTAGGCGGAACGCATCACTCCGCCGCCGCCGCGCTCGGGGCGCAGGATGTCCTGGGCGTCGCTGAACTCCTCGTGGGAGACCACCGACAGCGCGTGGACGGGGGTGACGTGGGCGGGGTGGATGCAGGTCTTGCCCAGCAGTCCGTTGGCCCGGTCGAGTTCGATCTCGCGCAGCAGCCCGTCCAGGTCGTGCTCGATCAGCGCGGTGCGCAGCTCCTCCACGCCCTCCTCCAGGAAGGGGCTGCGGCGCAGTTGGGGCTTGAAGAGGCGCTGCTGGCTGCGGAAGTACTCCCACACCGGTCCGGTGACGGTGAAGCCGGTGCCGTCGGCGCGGCTGAGCACGTTGACCACGTCGGCGATCACCCCCGCGACGATCTGGACGTCGTACGCGGTCATGTCGGGGGTGCGGCGCAGTCCGTACGCCGAGCAGAAGTCGGTCACGCCGAGCCGCAGGGCCAGGACCCGCTCGCGGTACTTGTTGACCGTGCGGGAGATGCCGGCGAGGGCTTCGACGCGGGTCTCCAGGTGCAGGAGCTCCGGGGTCTCCAGGACGGGCATCGCGTACAGGCGGGGCCGGCCGTTCTCCGCTTCGGCCTGGGCGACGGCGTCGAGGAAGGCGATTCCGCGGCTTTCGGTGAATTTTGGGAGTACGAATCCGGCCAACCGCGATGCGGAGCCGCCGAGGCGGCGCACGAGGTCGGGTATCTGCTCGGGCGTGCGGACGCGGATGAAGAGGAGCGGCAGCTCCGCGGGGTCCTCGTCGAGGGCGGAGAACTGGCGCACGAGATTGTCCTCGCCGCCCGCCACCTCGGCGTCGCTGATGGAATCCTCCAGGCAGAGGACCATGGAGACGACTCCGCGGGAGGCCTGCTTGCGGATGTCACCGGCGAGGTTGGGCCGGGTGGCGGGGCTGTAGAGCGTGGCTCCCAGCGCTGCCGCGAGGGTGCGGGCGGGCGAGGCGGCGGTGAACTCGGCCGGCTCCTGGTGGAAGAGATCCTTGCGGACGGTGGGCGATATGTGCCCGAAGTGACGCATGTACTTCCCCCGTACTGCCTCGGCGGCCCAACTGGCGTGGCCGGTAATAGTACGTACGAATGAGATTCAAGAGTTGCCCAAGCACATGACATCCAGGTAACCCTCTTGCACCATGCCCAGGTCTTCCGTTCTGAACAAGGCCCTACGGGGGGCCGCATTGTCCCGGTCGTGCCCGGGAGGGCAGGATGACCGGCATGACGCACGCGATGCAGAAGGGCTCGAACATCCCGGTGGCCCCCGTGGCCGTCCGGGCGGTGCTGCGCTGGACCGGCGGCGGCGAGGTTCCCGACGTGGACGCGTCCGCGCTGCTCGTGGGCCCCGACGGGCGGGTGCGGTCGGACGAGGACTTCGTCTTCTACAACCAGCCCCGGCACCCCTCCGGGGCCGTCTGGCGACTCGGCAAGAAACAGCTCGGCGACTCGATCACCGACGCCGTCCAGGCGGACCTGCGCGCCGTCACGCCGGCCGTCGACCGGATCCTCGTCGTCGCCTCCGCCGAGGACGTGCCCTTCCAGCGCGTCCACGACCTGCGGATCCTGCTCTACGACGCCACCGCCACCGGCGGCTCCGAGCCGCTGGCCTACTTCGACGTACGGCCCGAGACCGGCGCCGAGACGGCGCTGATCTGTGGAGAGCTGTACCGCCGGGGCGACGGGTGGAAGTTCCGCGCGCTGGGCGAGGGCTACTCGAACGGGCTGGTGGGGCTGGCGACCGACCACGGGATCTCCGTGGACGAGAGCGTCCCCGAGGCCTCGGCGTCGGCCCCCGGGCCCACCGCCGAGCAGACCGCCGCGATGCGCCCGCCCGCCCCGCACACGCAGGCCCCGCCGGCCGCGCAGCCCGCGTACGGGTACCCGCAGCCGGTGTCGCCGATTCCGCTTCCGGGTCCCGGCGGCGAGCAGGCCTTCCGGCTGCCGGCGCAGGGCCCGCAGTTCATCCGCCGCTGACCGCGGCCGCCGCGGGGGCCGGGCCCCCGGCCCCGGTGTCACGCCCCGGCGTCAGGCCTTGGTCTTGTAGCCCCGTCCCCACTGCAGGCCCCACCCGTACAGCCGGTCCAGCTCGGCCTGGAACCCGTACACGAACTTCACCTCGCGCCGCACGATCAGCTCGCCTTTGACGCGCTCCAGGGAGACCACCGCGCAGGAGCGGGCCTGCGGGTGCCGCTCTTCCAGCGGGATCTCGATCCGCGGCCCGGTGATCGGGTAGAGGGTCACCAGGGCGTGCGTCCGGTCGAAGGCCGGGGTCTGGTCGTAGATGTAGACGAAGACCAGCAGCCGCTTGATCTCGTCGGCGTGGTCGAGGTTGACGAAGACCGTCTCGCCGGAGGGCGCCCCGAACCGGTCGTCGCCGCTGAGCTTCACGTACGGCGGGCTGTTGATGTCCCCGTGGAGGTTGCCCAGCGGCTGGACGACGCCGCGGGTGCCGTCGGTCAGCTCGTAGAGGCAGCCGATGTCGAGGTCGACATTGACCATGCCCTGGGTGTGCGCCTGCACCATGTCGGGCTTGAACAGCTTGAACGGATGTCGGAAGAGCTGGCCGCTCTGGCCGACGCTGCGGCCTCCGATGTCCGAGGTGCGCATGCGCCAGGAGAGGTTGACGCGCAGGTTGCCGTGCACCGCCCCCTGTTTGGTGAGCGACACCGTCGGATGGCGTTTGGTCAGCTCGATCGCGTTCGACGAGGCGCTGCCCGACTGGAACTGCGTGGCGCGCGCGCCCCTGAGCCCGTCGAAGAAACCCATGCCCCAACCCCCCAGGTCGGTCCCGTGCACCGGATGTGCCGCGGACGTGCGGCGGGGCGGCCGCGCGGTCCTGTGGATCCGCGC
>NZ_JBHWVM010000064.1:36219-46720 GCF_042736805.1 Streptomyces sp. NPDC060031 | reverse complement strand
GCCGGCCTGGGCCGCCGCCGTTCGGCCTGACGGCACGCGTTGTCGTACGGAACGCGGGGCAGCGCACACGCGCTGCCCGGCGTTCCGCATTTCCGGCGGGACGGTCAGCGGACCAGCTTGGCCTGCAGCTTCGCCAGGGTCCGCAGGTCCAGGCCGAGGCCGTCCGTCAGGTAGCCGTAGAAGCTGCCGTAGTCGGCCTCGATCTGCGCGGTCGCCGCGTCCAGGTAGTCCTGGCGGACCTCCTGGAGCGGGATCAGCAGGTCCGGGTTCTGCATCCGGCCGGACTGCTTCAGCCCGGCCCGCACCTGGGCGTCGTAGGCGCCGCGGAAGGTGTTCGACGCCAGGTAGTCCTGCGCGGCCGCGCCCTCGGGGACGGCCAGGGAGCGCAGCAGCACGTAGCTCAGCCACCCGGTCCGGTCCTTGCCGGAGGTGCAGTGGTACAGCAGCGGACCCTGCCCGGCGTCCGCGACCTCCCGCACGGTGGCCGCGAACTGCGCCCGGTTCTCGGCGCTGGTCACGAAGGTGCGGTAGATGTCGCGCATGTAGGCCTCGGCGCGGCCGCCGCCGAGCATCTGCTCCTGCTTCACGGGGTCGCCGGTGGCTATCGCCCCGACCAGGGTCCCGTACAGGCCGAGGTCGCTGATCGGGCGGGAGGTGGGGGCGAGTCCGGCCGGCAGCCGGTCGGCGCCGTCGTACTGGAGCTCCATCGGGATGCGGAAGTCGACGACCTTGGTGAGGCCCAGACCGGCGACGGTGGTGAGGTCCGCGGCGGTCAGCTTGCCCAGTGCGTCTGAGCGGTAGACCAGCCCCTGGCGGACCCGGCCGCCGGTGTACGTGCGGTAGCCGCCGAGGTCGCGGACGTTGACCGCGCCCTGGAGGGGGATCTGGCGGATCGTTTCCGCAGTCTGGACCTGATGCGCCTGGTGCCGGGCGGCCGGCGTCGCGTACGCGACGGTGGACGGAGCCCCGACGGCGAGGGCGGCGGCGAGCACCGCGGTCACCAGGCGGATTCTGACACTGCTCATCGGTGGCGACTCCTGGGGAGTGTGGGGAGGGTGGGGAGCAGGGGGATTCACCCTGCTGGTGGCAGGGTGCGGAGCGAGTGCAGCGCCCCGAGCGCGTCGAGTGCCTGTCGCGCCTCGGCCATGACGCGGGTGACGAGCTCCGCACAGGACGGCAGATCCTGGATCACGCCCGCGACCTGGCCCGATGCCATGACACCGAGGTCCGTACGGCCCTCGACCATGGACGCCTTGAGGAGCATCGGGGTGTTCGCGGCGAGCAGCACCTGGCTCCACGACAGGTCCTTGCCGTGCTTCATCGCCAGACCGTCCCGGACCATCTGCGACCAGGTCAGCCCGGAGAGCCTGCGGAAGCCGGCCGCGTGCCGCACCGCGCGGACCAGCGCCCCGGCGCGGCCCGACCGCTCCAAGGACTCGACCAGCTCGCTGCGCAGCATCCGGTGCGGCAGCCCGTCCACGGCCGTCGTCACCGTGACGTCCTTGACCGTGGCCTTGAGGTACTCGGCCTTGACCGCGTCCGGCACCGTGGAGTCGGACGTCAGCAGGAAACGCGTGCCCATCGCGATGCCCGCGGCCCCGTACGCCAGCGCCGCGACCAGACCGCGACCGTCGCTGAAGCCGCCCGCCGCGACCACCGGGATGTCCACCGCGTCCACCACCTGCGGCAGCAGCACCGTCGTGGCCACGTCCCCGGTGTGGCCGCCGCCCTCGCCGCCCTGCACGATCACCGCGTCGGCGCCCCAGGCCGCGACCTTCTCCGCGTGCCGCCGCGCCCCGATGGACGGGATCACGATCACGCCCGCGTCCTTGAGGCGTGCGATGAGCTCCCTGGACGGGGCGAGGGCGAAGGAGGCGACCCGTACGCCCTCGTCGATGATCAGCTGCGCGCGCTCGGCCGCGTCCCCGGCATCCGCGCGCAGGTTGACCCCGAAGGGGGCGTCCGTACGGGACTTGACCTCCTGGACCGCCGACCGCAGCTGCTCCATGGTCATCGTGGCCGAGGCCAGGATGCCGAGCGCGCCCGCGCCCGCCGCAGCGGACACCAGCCGGGGCCCGGCGACCCAGCCCATGCCCGTCTGCACGATCGGGTAGCGGGTCCCGACCAGCTTGGTGAATGCCGTCTCCATGGCCGCGGCCCCCTCAGACCCGTACTTCGCGGTCGCGCAGGCCCTTGGGGTCGATGACCTCGCGGATCAGCCGCAGCTCCGCGCCGGTCGGCTCGCGGGTGTACGGGACCTCGCCGGCGACGGAATCGACGGCCAGCTCGAAACCGGTGGCCGCCCGGACCTGATCGACGGTGACCCCCGGGTGCAGGGACGCGAGCCGCATGCTGTGGCCCGGGCCGGCGAAGTCGAAGACACCGAGATCGCTGACCACGCGCGGGAGCCGGTGGAAGCGGGTCACCCCGGCCGCCTCGGCGCGGTCGTGGCCCACGCCGCTGACCATGTCGACGCGCTCGACGAAGACCCGGGTGGAGTGCTTGGGGATCCAGTAGCTCACCGGGTTGTTGAGGGTGTTCACCGGCGCCCCGCGCACCCCCAGCAGCTGGCGCACCGGCTGCTCCCAGGCGCCGATGCAGGAGATGTTCTGGTTGCCGAACCGGTCGATCTGGCTGGCGCCCATCATCACGTGCCGCCGGCCGCCGGTGACCATCGTCAGGTGGCGCCGGTACGGGAGCCAGCCCTCGACCGTGCCGTCCAGCCCGACGAGCATGGCCTCGCCGTCGGTCAGCAGCAGATCGGGGGAGAAGGTCCGCTTGGCGAGCCGGGCCCCGAAGGAGGGGACCAGGCCCATCGGGCTGGCGAGCACCTCGCCGTTGTCGCGCCAGGCCTCGGCGCAGGCGATCACGCAGTACTCGGCTCGGGTGGCGGTCGCGGTGGTCACTGCTGCTCCTCGTGCCAGGTCCGGACGGCGGACTGGTAGTCGTGCTCGCTCCCGCCGGACAGGAAGCGGGCGGCGAACTCGGGCCAGGGGGTGGTCGCGTACAGCTTCTGGAAGGCCTCGTCGCGGTCGTAGTCGGGGGCGCAGGAGGTGAAGTGCGCGCCGTTCGGGGTCTCCACCACCCCGGTGACGGAGTGCCGGCTGATCAGGAGGGACTGCGGGGGGCCGGACTTGGAGAGCTCGGCGCTCTCCACGAGCTGCTCGCAGGAGACGTACGCGGCGTCGGCGGCCTCGCAGAACAGGTCGTCGAAGTACGGGTCCGGGCCCAGGTACTGGGCGTTGCCGAGCCGGTCGGCGCGGTTGAGGTGGACCAGGGCCGCATCCATGCGCAGGGCCGGGACGGCGACGAACTCCTCGCCGTCGGCGTAGGGGGAGGTGACGGTGCGCAGCTCGGGGTTGACCCGCATGACGTCGGAGCCGAGGCCGGCGCGGACGGGCAGGAAGGGCAGCCGGTTCACGGCGGCGTGCAGGCCCCACATGAACATGGCCTCGTCGAGCTCGGTGAGGGCGAAGGCGGCGCGCTCGCGGGCGGCCCGGAAATGCGGCTCCAGCGGGATGGAGTCCAGGGTCACGAAAGGGGCGACGAGCCTGCGGATGCGGCCCGCGGCCGCGAGCAGCCCGACGTCGGGGCCGCCGTACGAGACCACGGTGAGATCAGTGATCCCGGAGCGGAGCAGTGCCCTCACCAGGGCCATGGGCTTGCGCCGCGATCCCCAGCCGCCGATGCCCAGCGTCATTCCGCTGCGCAGCTGCCCGACCACCTCTTCGGGGGTCATCGTCTTGTCCGTCATGAGCTCTGTCCCTGTCCCTTCCCGAAGGTGTCGCGGACCCGGTCGGCCACCCCGCTGAGGTTGGCCTCGAAGGTGAAGCCCTGCTCGAAGCGGTAGCTGCGGCGCACGTCGACGGGGTCGATGCCGTTGATGGCCGCCTTGGCCAGCCGCAGCAGGTAGCCGTCCTTCTTCGCGATCTCGGCGGCCAGCTCCAGGGCGGCGGAGCGCAGCTCCGCGCGCGGGACCACCTTCCAGACCGAGCCGTGCGCGTGCAGTTCGGCGGCGGTGGCGGTGCGCGAGGTGTAGTAGAGGGTGCGCATCAGGTGCTGGGGGACCAGGCGGGCCAGGTGGGTGGCCGCGCCGAGCGCGCCCCGGTCCAGCTCGGGCAGGCCGAAGGTCGCGTCGTCGCTCGCCACGATCGCGTCGGCGTTGCCGACCAGGCCGATGCCGCCGCCCAGGCAGAACCCGTTCACGGCCGCGACGACCGGTACCTCGCACTCGTACACGGCGGCGAAGGCTTCGTAACAGCCGCGGTTGGCGCCGATGAGGGAGGCGTGGCCGGTGTCGCGCTGCATCTCCTTGATGTCGACGCCGGCGTTGAAGCCGCGGCCCTCGGACGCCAGGACCACGCACCGCACCTCGGGGTCGCGGCCGGCCGAGCGCAGCGCGTCGGCGAGGTCGTACCAGCCTTGTACGGGAAGCGCGTTGACGGGCGGGAAGTCGGCTGTGACGAGTGCGATGCCCTTGCCGGGGCTTGAGGTGGAGACACCCATGAGCGGATCAGCTACCTTTCCACCAAACATTTGTTAGGTGAGGAAGGTAGCAGCCGATGGAGCTCAACGGGAGGGTCGTCGTCGTCACCGGCGGAACCCGGGGCGTCGGCGCCGGGATAGCACGATCGTTCCTCGCGGCAGGGGCGCAGGTCGTGGTCTGCGCCCGGCGGCCGCCGGAAGATCCGGTCGAGGCGGAGGGCCGCAAAGCCTCCTTCGTGCCCCTCGACCTGCGCGATCCGGCCGCCGTACAGGACTTCTTCGAGGCGGTCGCGGCCCGCCACGGGCGGCTCGACTGCCTGGTGAACAACGCGGGCGGCACCCCGTACCGGCTGCTGGGGGAGAGCGGGGCGCAGCGGCACGCCCGGGTCGTCGAGCTCAACCTGGTCGCACCGATGACGGCCTCGCTGGCCGCCCGCCCCTGGCTGCGTGCGGCGGGCGGCTCGGTCGTGATGATCGGCAGCGTCAGCGGCACCCGGCCCTCCCCGGGCACGGCGGCGTACGGGGCGGCCAAGGCGGGACTGGAGAACCTGGCCCGCTCCATGGCCGTGGAGTGGGCCCCCGAGGTACGGGTGAACACGCTGGTCCTGGGCATGGTGCGGACCGAACTGGCCCACCTGCACTACGGCGACGAGGCGGGCGTCCTGGCGGTCGGTGCGACCGTCCCGCTGGGGCGGCTGGCCGACCCCTCCGACGTCGGCGCGGCGGCGGTCTTCCTCGCCTCCGACCGGGCGGCGTACGTGAGCGGGGCGAGCCTGCTGGTGCACGGGGGCGGGGAGCGCCCGGCGTTTTTGGATGCGGCAACCGTGAACAAGGAGAGCTGAGATGGGCATTGCCGAAGGCCGTGTGGTCATCGTGACGGGCGCGGGGCGGGGGCTGGGCCGGGCCCACGCCCTGGCCTTCGCCGCGGAGGGGGCGCGGGTCGTCGTCAACGACCTCGGTGTCGGCCTCGACGGGCTGCCGGGCCCCGACGACCCCGCGGAGCGGGTCGCCGCGGAGATCCGGGCGCTGGGCGGCGAGGCGGTGGCGCACGGCGGGGACATCGCGACGACCGGGGGTGCGGCCTCCCTCGTGGCGGCGGCCCTCGACGCGTACGGCCGGCTCGACACCCTGGTCAACAACGCGGGCTTCCTGCGCGACCGGATGCTCGTCAACCTCGACGAGGACGACTGGGACGCCGTCATGCGGGTCCACCTCAAGGGCCACTTCCTGCCGCTGAAGCACGCGGCCGCCTGGTGGCGGGCGGAGGCGAAGGCGGGCCGCCAGGTCGCGGCCCGGGTCGTCAACACCTCCTCCGGTGCCGGGCTGTCGGGCTCGGTCGGCCAGGGCAACTACAGCGCGGCCAAGGCCGGCATCCTCGGCATGACCCTGGTCGCGGCGGCCGAGATGGGCCGCTACGGGGTCCAGGTCAACGCCATCGCCCCGGCGGCGCGGACCCGGATGACGGAGCAGGCCTTCGCGGAGACGATGGCGGCGCCGGCCCCGGGGGCGTTCGACGCGATGGCCCCGGAGAACGTGTCGCCGCTGGTGGTGTGGCTCGGCTCGGAAGCCTCGGCCGGGGTCACCGGCCGGGTCTTCGAGGCGGAGGGCGGCCGGATCGCGGTGATGGAGGGCTGGCGTCCCGGCCCCACCGCCGACCGGGGCGCGCGGTGGACCCCCTCCGAGGCGGGGGAGGCCGCGGCGAAACTCCTCGCGGCCTCCGAGCCGCCGCAGCCGGTGTACGGGGCGAGCTAGCTCGTGGAGAGGGCCTGGTGCCGTGAACCCTTCCCGGCCGCCGCACTGGCCGGGCGGGGCAAAGGCGCCGGGCCCGGCCCCCTGGCGAGGGGTCGGGCCCGGATCCTTCACTCGTGCGATGGGGTATCACTACCCACGACATCCACTCGCTGAACCGCAGTCACCCCGCGATGTATGGAAGCGCGTGTTCCGGCCCGCCGGGCCGGGCACACCGCCCGTATGAGCAGTGGTGTGGTCCTGTTGCTGGTCTACATCGGGGGCATTGCCCTCTGGTTCCTGATCGAGGTCATCCGCCATCCCCCGCGGGACGGCGGCGAGGAGAACGACGGCGTGGCCGACGAGGTCTGAGGACGCCGGTCAGGAGAGCTTGCCGCCGTAGTCCGGGAGCTTGACGGTGCGTTCGGCGTGGCCGCCGACGAGGTCGCTCGCGTTGTTGCCGATGTTGGCGATGATCGTGTAGCCGCGCGCCTCGATCTCGGCCCGCTTGGCCGTCTTGTACGCGCTGACCTCGCCGAAGAGCGCGGGCAGGTCCCGCACGTACAGTCCCGAGACCGGGTAGCCGACGGCCTTGAGGTTGCGCTCGGTGAGGGAGTACACGATCCCCGGCCGGGCGGTGACGAAGAAGATCGCCACCCCGCGGTCGTTCGCGTACCGGGTCAGCTCGCGCACCTTGGAGATCGCCGGGGTCGGGGAGGTCCAGAACCAGTGGAAGTCCGTCTCCAGCGACGAGTTGTCGATGTCGAGGACGATCGCGGGCTTCTCGCCGGGCTGTGAGGAGGCGATGCGCTGCTCGATCGCGGGGCGGGCCGCGTCGATCACGGCGGCGACGTCACGCTGCCAGGTGGCGTAGTCGATGCCGAGGATCGCGGCGTTGCCGCCGGGCGCGGATGCCGAAGCGGACGCGGATACGGCGGGTGCGGCGGGTGCGGCGGCGGGGGCCGCCTGGGCGGCGGCGGCCGGGACCAGTGCCAGGACGGCGGCCGCGGCCGCCACCGCGGCGGCGGCGGTGCGGGTCGAACGGGTGCGGCGGGTGCTGCGCATGGGGGACGCTCCTCGGTCACGCATTGGCATGTACGCGACCACACTGGACAATCGCCGCCCCCATGTCTACTGGCTGGTAAGTAACTTTTCGTGGCCGGGCGGTGAATCCCCGCTACCGGAAGTCTCCATCGCGGCCGTGACGCCGTGACGCCGTGGCGCCGGGGTGCGGCTCGCCGCTCGAACCTCGATAGAGCGGGCGTGTATCGCAGCCGCCCGCCAGTAGATCGGCCGTCTATCGACGCCGGGCAATGTCTTCCTTGTCAGGGCAGCCGGCCAGGGAGGAGGCGGAACATCGTGAGCGTGATCGAAGTCGAAAACCTGCGCCGGGTGTATCCCGCGGTCAAGGGGATGCGTCGCAAGACGCCGGACCCGCTGGTGGCGCTCGACGGGGTCGACCTCATGGTCGGCCGCGGGGAGATCCACGGTCTGCTCGGCCCCAACGGGGCGGGGAAGACCACGCTGTGCAAGGTCCTGTCGACCGTGCTGCTTCCCACCTCCGGTACCGTCCGGGTGCTGGGCTACGACGTGGTGACGCAAGCCCGTGCGCTGCGGCCGCACTTCGGCATCGTTTTCGGTGGCGACCGCGGCCTGTACGGAAAGCTGACGGCGCGTCAAAACCTCAGCCATTGGGGAGCCCTCTACGGTCTGCGCGGCGGCCGGCTGGCCGAGCGGGTGGACCGGGTACTGGACCGGGTCGGTCTGACCGGGCGTGCCGATCAGCGGGCGGAGACCTTCTCGCGCGGCATGAAGCAGCGGCTCCACCTGGCCCGCGGCCTGGTGCACGAGCCCTCGGTCCTCTTCCTGGACGAGCCGACCACGGGCATGGACCCGGTGGCCGCCAGGGACTTCCGGACGCTGGTCCGGGAGCTTCGGGCGGACGGCCGGACGGTCCTGCTCACCACCCATGACATGGCGGAAGCGGAGGAGCTGTGCGATCAGGTGACGCTGATCGACGGCGGCCGCGTGGTGGCGAACGCCCAGCCCGGATCCCTGGCCGACTGGCTGGGCAGGTACGAGCGGGTCACCGCCCGTGGCGTGCCCGGCGAGATCCTGCCGCGGCTGCGTGAGCTGCCCGGGGTGGGAGACGTCCGTACACAGGAGGACGGGACGCTGGTCGTCGACGTCCGCGCCGCCGGAGCCGGCGGGCAGGTGCTGCGGCTGCTGCTCGACGCCGGGGTGACCTCGGTGGCGACCGCGCCGCCGAGCCTGGAGGAGTTCTACCTCCACCTGGTCGGCGACCGCGGAATGGCGGTGGCGGGTTGAGGCCTCGCGGACTTCCCGGACTTCCCGGACTGTCCAGAATCTATGGAGAGGGCTTTCGTCATCAGCTCCGGCTGACACGGAGGTCACTGGGGGACTTCCAGGTCCTCATCACGGTCCCGCTCTACACCGTGGTGCTCCTCTCCATGGCCGACCACGCCGGTCGTGTCGGGCTCATGCCCTACGCGGTGCTGGCACCGGCCTTCATCGCACAGTGGTCGATGGCCTTGTTCGTGGCGGGTGATCTGGTCAGCCAGGAACGGCAGTTGGGCACGCTGGAGGCCATCGTCGCGACACCGGCGTCGCTCGCCACGCTCATGGTGGGACGGATCTCGGCGATCGTCGCGGTCAGCCTGCTGGCCTTCGGTGAATCCGTCGTCGTGGCCCGGGTGCTGTTCGAGGTTCCGATCTCGGTGGGGCATCCGTGGATCCTGCTCGCCGGGATCGTGGCCGGAGCGTTCGCGATGGCCGGGACGGCCGGGACGATGGCGGCGCTGTTCGTCCTGGCCCGCTCGGCCCGGACCTTCCAGAACAGCCTGAGCTATCCGTTCTACCTGCTGGGCGGCATCCTCGTGCCCGTCGCCATGCTGCCGGACTGGCTCCAGCCGCTCAGCCGGCTCGTCTTCCTCTCCTGGGAGGCGGATCTGCTGCGGGCTTCGATGGCCACGGGCCCGGTGCACCACGTGCCCGAGCGGCTCGCGGCGATCGTCGCCCTGGGCGGGCTCGGATACGCGGTGACGATCCTGCTCATGCGGTCCGTACTGCGCCGGGTCCGTTCCCTCGGAACCCTGGGGTACGCATGAACGCCCTGGCCGGCCGGATGGCCGTGGTCCGCTACAGCGCGGCCAACGCCGCGGCGGACTTCGCGGCGAGCTACACCTGGTCCACCTGGCTGTTCGGCTGGGTCGCCCGGATGGCCTGTCAGGTGGTGTTCTTCACACTGGCCGGACGGGTGCTCGGCGACGGCAGCCAGGAGGAGTTCCTGCTGGTCGGGAACGGTCTGATGATCTGCGTCATCGAGGCCATGCAGGTGGTGGCGTCCACGACGTGGGAGCGGCGGGCAGGCACCATGCCGCTGCTGGTCGCCTCGCCGGCCGGACTCTTCTGGGTCTTCGTCGGGCGGAGTCTGCAGTGGCTCGTCAGCGGGACCGCGACGTCCTGCATCGCACTCGTGGCGATCGGCCCGTTCTTCGGAGTGGACTGGACACCACGGCAACTCCTGCTCCTCGTACCGCTGGTGGCCGCCACGGCCGGGGCCACCTACGGCCTGGGACTGTTCCTCGCCGCGTTCGTGCTGAGAGCCAGGGAGATGCGCAGCATCGTCTCCAACGTCGCCTACCTGGTGATGATGGCGATCTGCGGGGTGCAGGTGCCCACCGGCTACTGGCCGGGCTGGGTGCGGGCCATCGCCGATCTGCTGCCGCTCACCCACGGCCTGCGGGCGGTCCGTGCACTACGGGCCGACAGCACATGGTCCGAGCAGCTCGCCCCCGTGCTGCTCCTCGGACTGGTCGGGGCGGGATGGCTCGTGGCCGCCCGGCTGGCGTACGGCCTGTGGGTCGGCCGGGGCCGCAGGGACGGATCGATCGACTTCTCGTCCTGACCCCGCTGTTCCACGCACTCACGAACCGCCGAGCGGTTCCGCCCGCTGAATCGGGCCCGGAACCCTCAGGCCCCCTTGAACTTCCCTGCCGTCGCTGCGACGCGTTCCACGACGGCGGGGATGCCAGAAAGACCCCGAGCATCCGAAGGAGGTGAAAAGCATGAACCGCAACCACGCCGTTGGCCTGCGTCCGCGTCTGGACAAGGTCGTCATCAAGGCCGGCAAGTGAGCCACTGGTGCCGCGGGGGGGCCGGCCCCCCCCGCCCCCCCCCCCCCAATCCCCCCCCCGCACCGATGGGGGCCCCATGGCCCGCCCCGCCCAGAACCCGGGCGACCCGCCGGGGGCGGGGGGGCGCGCCG
>NZ_JBHWVM010000064.1:0-36209 GCF_042736805.1 Streptomyces sp. NPDC060031 | reverse complement strand
ACCCCCCCACCCCTTTTGTTGTGTGGTGGGGGGGGTCTTTTTTTTTTAACCCCCCCCCGCCGGGGGGGCGGGGGGGCGCCCCCCCCCCCCCCCCACCGCCATCCGAAGACCGCGCCCGCATCGAAGGGAGCAGCAGTGACCGACCCGCACATCTACCGGCTCTCCCGGCAGGCGACGGCCTTCGCCTCGGCCGCCGACCGCAGCCTGGAGACCACCACGCTCGCGCTGGCCGTGCAGTACGGCTCGCGCAACGACCCGCAGGGCCAGGGCGGCATCGCCCACCTGCTCGAACACCTGCTGATGACCGGCCCGGTCGCCGGGGGATACTCGCTGACCGAAAGCATCGAACGCCTCGGCGGCCAGTCCAACGCGCTGACCGCCGTGGACGGGATGGTCTTCCACGCCCGGGTCCTGAACGCCGACGCGCCCGCCGTGGCACGACTGCTGTGCACCGCACTGCTCGACCCGCAGATGGACCACGCACTGCTGGAGTCCGAACGCCGCGTGGTACGGCAGGAACTGACCGCGGCCCAAGACGATCCCGCGGACCTCGTGCAGGACGCCTTCCTCGCCCAGCTCTACCCCGGCCACCCGCTCGGCCGGCCGGTCGGCGGAGTGCCCGCCGAACTCGACCGGCTGACGATCGACGACGTCCGCGAGGCCCACGCCCAGTCCTTCGTACGCCGGCGCCTCGCCCTGATCAGCGTCGGAGGGCTCGCCCCCGAAGCGCTGCTGGAGGTGGCGTCCGATGTGCTCGTCACCCCTCACGCGGCGCAGCCGCTGACCGACGAGCCCGTGTCCCCCGGCCCGCTGACACCCGGCTCGGACGAGGACCTCGACTGGTCGGGCGACGGCTTCAGCTGGCTGTGCGCCGGAGGCAGGGCTCCGGCCCTGGACTCCCCGGACCGGTACGCCTACCAGGTGCTCTCCTGCCTCATGGGCAGCAGCCCGTCCTCGCTGCTCTTCCGGCGACTGCGCAACGACGCGGGACTCGCGTACGCCTTCCAGTCCTGGTCCCGCAGCTACCTGGAAGGCGGAGCCTGGCGGGTACTGGTGGGCGGTGAGTCCCGCAACGGACCGGCCCTGGTGGAGATCATCCGCGAGCTGCTCCGGCAACTGAGCACGGACGGCCCCGGCGAGCAGGACCTGGAAGTGGCCCGGCGGCAGGCCGTCATGGACGGCCTGATCGACCGCGAAAGCCCCGCCGACCACGCCATCCAGCTCGCCAGCCGGACACGTGCGGGATCGCTGGACTGGTCGATGGACCAGGAACAGCGGGCGCTGCGCGCCGTCGACGCACAGGACGTGGCGAAGGCCGCCGCCCGGATGCTGGAGCAGTTCACCGTGGTGGTGCGCTCCCGTGGCGGTGCCGCATGAACACCCCCGCCACGGCCACCGCCGAGGCGCAGCGGCTGCTCTTCGGCCGACCCGCCTGCGACTACCTCGCCACCTGCCACGAGTCGGGAGTGCTCACCCGCACACCCGACGGTGACTTCTGCGCCGGGGACGCTCCGGACCCGCTCACCCGCACGGCCCGGTACTTCGTCGAGTACGCCCAGCCCCGGCTGCTGACCTCGCCGACCGGCCCCGGCCGGCTGCCGGCCGCCGCCCCGCCGAGCGCGGAGGTCGTGCTGCGATCCCCGGCTGACACCCGGCTGCCCGCACCCTGGCAGCCGCTGCTGACGTACCTGGTGCGGACGGGACCGGCCGCAACCGCCGTCCCGCAGGGCGCCGGCCACACCACCACCGCCGAAGACGACGGCATCAGCCCGGCCACCGCCGCGGACGAGCCGCTCGTCCAGCGCTGGATGGAACTGGCCATCAGCGACGCGTCGGTCCACCAGACGGGCACCCGCGCGCTGGACGGCGCCGTGCGGGAACAGGCCGGGCTGATCCTCGGCCAGCCCGGCAGACTGTCGCTGATCGCGCGCGCGGACGGCAGGCCGATCGGGCACGCCACGCTCGACCAGGAAGCCCACGACGACATCACCGGCGTGCGCTTCCTCGAACTGATCGACATCCTGGTCGACCCCGAGCACGACGTACGGGCTGTCACCGCCCGCCTCACCCAGGCAGCGATCGAACGGGCCGACCGGCTCGGGCTGCCGCTGGTGGGCCACGTGGTGCACCAGCAGGCAGCACCGGAGCACGGACCGCGCATCATCGCCTCGCTCACTGCCCGGGGCTGGCAGCCCCTGTGGGTGTACTGGCGGCACCCCGCGAAGGACGCCCGATGACCGCCATCGACCTCGCCACGCTCTACCGCATCACGGACGTGGACCCCGACGCCCCGCTCCGGGTACTGCTGCGCCGGTTCAGGGAGCTTTCGCCCTCGCTCCCGGCACTGGTGCTCTCCGCAGCCGTGGCCGAGGGGACCGAACTCGGCACCGGCTCGGCCGACGAACTGCGCCGGGTCACCGCCCGGGTGGACACCTACCGCCGGATCGCGGAGCACTGCGCCACCGCGCACGGCGCCCGCGCCGTCAAGGGAGTGTCGCTGCTGGAACGCTACCCGGACGAGCTGCTGCGCGGCATGGGCGACCTGGACCTGGTCCTGCCCGACGAACCGGCGCTGTGGCGGGCCGTCGCCCAGATCATGGCCACCCACCCGGTGACCGAGGTGGCGGTGTCGGTCATCGACGGCCCGCAGCGACACATCCTCGCCACCCCGCGCTGGTCCGCCGAAGACCCGGTGCTCGACCCCGAACTGAAGGTGGACCTCACCACCTTCGCCTTCGCGGGCGACTTCGCGACGGTCCCGCTGCGCGCCGCGCTGCCCGCCGACCCGGTCGTGGCGGATCTGCTGGCGCTCGCCGACGAGCGGACCCAGCGCCCGTTCAACGTCAAGGACGCCCTGGACACCATGGTGCTGATGGGCGGAGCCGCAGCACCGTCCGCGGCCGACCTGGCAGCGGCCGCACGGGAGTTCCGCCTCGCCCCCGAGCTGTGGGAACTGCTGCAAAAGACGCGCGAGCTGACCGGGACACCCGGTGAGTCGAGCTGGGCCGGGCTGCCCGAGGCGGCGGCGGCCGAAACGGCCCTGCGCACCGCCGCAGCCGCCAACGACGCCGCCGCGGCACCGGCCGACACCGAGGCCCGCCTGGCAGCCGGACTGCCGGTCTACGCCTTCCCGTTGCAGTTCCGCTCCCGGCCCCACTGGCAGCGGGCCGAGATCCACCGCGCCGCCGGCTGCGTGCTGCTGCGCACGCCCGTCTCCGACCACCTGCTGGTCGGTGGGGGACGGGTGGCGGTGGAGGACTACCACCGGGCACTGGCCGCGGTGGGCGAGCTGCCGGACTGAATCTTCCTGCTTCATCGAATCGGAGAACGACCATGACCATCACCCTGAACCCCCGCAGCGCGGACGAGGTCCGTGCCCTGCCCTACGTCGCCCTGCTCGCCATGCTGGAGGAGGCCAACCTGCCGCCCGGCGGCCTGGACTCCGTACGCCGGATCTGCCAGGAGGCCCATCTGCGCCCCGGCCTCGACGTGCTGCACGCCGGATGCAACGCAGGCTTCCTCAGCCGGGAGGTGGCCCGGCGCACGGGCGCCTCGGTCCTGGGCATCGACATCTCCCCCGACATGGCCGACGCCGGCAACCGGCGGGCGGCCAAGGAGGGCCTCGACGGGCTGGTGCGCCACGAGAACCGGGACATGCGCCGCAGCGGCCTGGCCGACGCCTCCTTCGACGTGGTGCTCTCGGGCGGTGCGCTCGCCTTCGTCGACGGCAGGCAGGACGCCGTCCAGGAGTGGCTGCGCGTGGTCAAGCCGTACGGCCTGGTCGCCGATGTCGAGCTGTACTACGCCAAGGAGCCCCCGCGGCAGGTGCTGACCAAGGTCTCGGAGATGATCGAGGTCGAGGTGCCGCGCTACGACCGCGACTACTGGGTCGACCTGTTCACGCACGAGCGGCTCCAGCCGTACTACCGGTACGACGCCGAGGCCGGAGCACGTTCGGACGCCGAGGTCGACGCCTACTGCGCGGCGATGGTCCGGCGCAGCGCGGCCGACTGGGCGCCGGAGGCCCAGGAAGCACTCCACGAGCGCCTCCTGGAGATCTTCCGGGCCTTCAACGAGAACATGAAGTACCTGTCGTACACGCTGTTCGTGCAGCGGGTGGTGCCGGCGGCCGACGAGCCGGCGCTCTACCTCTGATGGGCCGCCCGCCCCGGCAGTCCGAGCTGACCAACGGCCTGCCCTACCTGTCGTACGCGGACAGCCGCCTGACGGTGGACGGGAGCCTGGACCTCACCGAGATCCTGGAACGCTCGGAGCACCCGGTCCTGCTCTACCTCACCGGACGGGCGACCGCGAACCTCAAGGCGATGCGGGAGGCGTTCGAGGCCCACTTCAGCCGCGTCAGCATCTTCTTCGCCCTCAAGTCCTGCTACGTGCGGCCGGTGGTCGAAGCACTGCTCGCCGACGGCGCGGGACTGGAGGTGATGTCCCACCTCGAACTCCGGCTGGCCCAGCAGCTGGGCTGCGCACCCGACCGCGTCGTGGCGAATGGAGTGGGCCGCAGTGCGCGGCACGCCGACGAAGTCTCCGCGGGCGCCGGCCTGGTGGTGGTCGACAATCCGGAGGACCTGGACGAGGTCTCCCGGGCCGCCGCCGCGCAGGGGACCGTGGTGCCGATCGGTCTGCGGGTCACGCCCGAGGTCGATGTGGAGCGGTTCCTCGGGCGCGGGGGCAAGGTGGGCGCCGACTGGGCCGGGGGCCGGTTCCTCGACCTGCTCGACCGGGCCCTGTCCGCGCCGGGCGTGGAGGTCACGGCGCTCCACGCGCACCAGCTCACCCACGGCGACGACCTCGACCGGTACCGCGCCTGCCTGCGCGGCATCGCCGAGGTGGCGACCGAGGTGCAGCGGCTGCGCGGACTGCGGTTCGAGGTGATCGACATCGGCGGCGGTCTCGACACCCGCCACCTGCTGCACCGCGGCGGCCTGGACGCACCGGACTTCGCGCGGGTGGCTGCCGAGGAACTCGCGGTCATCGACTACGACTTCGAGCTGTACCTGGAACCCGGCCGCTACCTGGTGGCGGACGCCGCCATCGGCCTCACCCGGGTCACCGGCCAGAAGCCGGGCGACCAGTCACAATGGCGGATCTCCGAGCTCGGCTCCAACATCCTGATCCCGCTGCCCGACATCAGGTACGAGCCGCTTCCACTGACCTGGCCCGAGCCGCAGGAGCCCTGGGCGACGTACCACGTGGCCGACGGGACCTGCGCGCCCTCGGTGCTGGCCCGGGAGGTGCCGCTGCCCACCGGGCCGTCCGGCCGCAGCCTGGCCGTGCTCAACTGCGGCGCCTACACCTCCGTGTTCGCCGAGTGCTGGGCCTTCCCCCTGCCGAAGGTGCTGGTCTGGGACGGCGCAGGGCTCACCACCGTGTTCGGCGAAGAGGACCAGGCCCGGATGTTCGAGAGCGTCCACGGCTACCGGCTCGACCTGACACCCGCCCCCCTGCCCCGTTAGTCACACCGGAGACTGAGATGATCGAAACCTTTGCCACCCAGCCTCGCAGCATCGCACCGCCCCGGCTCTGGGACGACGCCGAACGCCACTTCCTCTCGGCCATCGACTCGCCCTGGTACCGGCTGATCACCCACCTGAACGCGCTGCTGGTCGAGGAGACCGCCGACTTCTACCGCGAACGCGGCATCGCCCCGGTGCTGATGCCGGTGACGGTCGGCTCGGTGTCCAGCCCGATGGGCCTGGGCAGCGACAGCCTCCCGGTCGAAGTCGACCTGTTCGACGAGCGGACCTACCTGGCCGACTCCATGCAGTTCCAGCTCGAGTTCATGCTCCGCCACGGGCTGTCCGGCGCCTACTACGTCATGCCGACCTTCCGCGGCGAGACCCCGGACAGCAGCCACCTGAACCAGTTCTTCCACTCCGAGGCGGAGATCGTCGGCGGTCTGGCGGACGTGATGGGACTCGTCGAGGCGTACGTGCTGCGGCTGGCCCGCGCCGTGCTGGCGAGCAAGGTCGGCGACGCGGTCCGCGGTGCCGCGGGCACGCTGCGCCACCTGGAGGAGCTGGCCGCCCGGGAGTCCTTCCCGCAGATCACCTTCGAGCAGGCGCGCAAGCTGCTCGGCGACGAGTACTTCACCGAGGTCGTGGAGGGCGTACCGGCCATCACCCGGGCCGGAGAGCAGCAGCTGATCAAGCACTACGGCGGTGTCGTCTGGCTGACCCGCCCGCACCACCTCGCCGTGCCGTTCTACCAAGCGGGCGACGCGGACGGCACCGCGCGCTGCGCCGACCTGCTCCTGGGCGTCGGCGAGGTGGCCGGCTGCGGCGAGCGGCACAGCACCGGCGAGCAGGTGCTGGCCGCGCTCGCCGAGCACGGTGTCGCACCGGCCGAGTACGAGTGGTACGTGCGGATGCGCGAGAGCCACCCGCTGCGCACGGCCGGTTTCGGCCTCGGCACCGAGCGGCTCCTGCTGTGGGTGCTCCAGCACGGGGACATCCGCGACCTGCACGTCATGCCGCGCCTCCGGGGACAGTATTCGTGGCTGTGACCAGCACCCTGCGGCGCCCGCCGGCGCTGCGCCCCGGTGATGCGGTGGGCCTGGTCTCGCCCTCCGGACCGCTCGCGTCCCGCTGCCCCCGGCGGCTGGGCCGGGCCGTACGGGCGCTGGGCGAGGCGGGGTTCGAGGTGCGGCTCGGCCGGTCGCTCGGCGCCGACACGGGGGACCGCGCCGGAAGCGCGCGGGACCGGGCCGAGGACCTGATGGACCTGGTCGCGGACGACCGGGTGCGGGCGGTGTTCGCCACGGTCGGCGGGTCGGGCGCCGACGAGCTGATCCCGTACCTCGACGCCGAGGTGTTCCGTGCCCACCCCACCCTCCTCGTCGGCTACAGCGACTTCACCTCCGTGCTGCTCTGGGTGCACGAACAGACCGGGATGACGGTCTGCTACGGCCCCGCGGCACTACCGCAGTTCGGCGAGCAGGGCGGCATCGACCCGTACGGGCTCGCGGCGCTGCGGCAGGTGCTGGCGGCGCCGCTGGCCGCGGGGCCGTTGCCGACCAGCGCCGACGTGGTCATCGAGTACCTGGAGTGGGACCACGCCGACGAGCGGGGCCGCGCCCGGCTGGCCGCAGGAGCGCGGCAGGCGCTGGTGCGCGGCGAGGCCGAGGGCCCGCTGCTCGCCGCGAACCTCTCCTGCCTGGCCAGCACGGTACGGCGCGGTGGCCCCGTCCCGCGCTACGAGGGCCGGATCGTACTGCTGGAGGAGTCCGACACCGCCGACCGGGACCGGCTGCTGCGCAACCTGCGGACGCTCGGTGACACCGGGCTGGTGGAGCGGGCCGCGGGCATCGGCTTCGGCCGGTTCGCCCAGACCCACGACGGACGCTGGGACCACGCCGAACTGCTCGGCACGCTCGCCCGGTGGGCGGCCGGGGCGCCGGGACCGGTCGTGGCGGACCTGGAGTTCGGGCACACCGACCCGATGCTCACGCTCCCGCTCGGCGTCCGCACGCGGCTGACCGCCCGGGACGACGTCGAGCTGTGCCTGCTGGAAGCGGCGGTATCCCCGTGACCCCGCCGGCGAACCCGCAGCCGACGCCGGCCATGCTGGGCTGGGCACGGGAGGTGGTCGGCCCGGTGGGGGAGCCGAGCCTGCTCTCCCGCACCAACAGCCTGCTCTGGCGGCTTCCCGGCGCGGGGGGCGACTACGTCCTCAAACACCTCACCGACCCCACCAGCGACCTGGACGCCGAGACGGCCCTGCTCACGGCGCTCCCGCCGGACGCCCCGTTCCGGCGCCCGCTGGCCCTGCGCCGCCTGGCCGACGGCAGCGCCCTGACCTTGGCCGCGTACCTCGAAGGCCCCTGCCTGGCCGATGTCCTGGCCACCGCCCCGGCGGCCACGGCGGAAGCTTGGGCCGGGCAATGGCACACCATGATGCGACTGGTGGCGGCCCGCCCGGCCAGCGGATTCGGCAAGGCCGATGCCCGCGGACACGCCGAGCACCGCACCTGGAGCGACTTCCTCCACACCTACCTGGAACGCCAGCGCCGCAAGGCACCCCGGCTGGCAGCGCTGCGCCACGCCGCCGTGGCCGAGGCGCTGACGGGGCTCAGCGCGCCGCTGGACGCCGCCGCCCCGACGCCGACCCTGCTCTCCGCCGACGTCAACCACCGCAACTTCCTGGTCACGGCGGCCGGACTGCACTGCGTCAACGTGCCGGTGCTCTGGGCGGGCGACCCGGCGGCCTGCTACGGCGAGGCCCTGGTGCACTGGGACGGCAGCCCGGGCCTGCGGCGCCTGGTGGCGCTCTCGGGCGCGCCCGCCTGGCGACTGCACTGGTACGCGGCCTTCCACGCGTACGTCATTCTCGCCTTCGTCGAGCGGTTCAGCCCCGAGCCGCTGGCCGATGCGCGCCCCTGGGGAGGACGCAGGCCGCTGCTGTCACTGCTGGACCGGCACCTGGCCGCCCTGCGCGCCTCCCGCACCACCTCCGAGGAGACGGCATGCCAGTAGCACGCAAACCCCGTTCGGCGGGCTTCTTCAACTTCGACGAGCACGACCTGATCGAGATAGCCCGCGCCTACGGGCTGCGCACGGCCGACGCGTTCTACCCGATCCTGCTGGACGGGGAGACCGCGACGCTGCTGGAGGTGCGCTCGGCGACCAGCCGCAAGGCGATGATCGAAGACGAGGGACGGCGCTGGTTCCTCAAGCAGATCCCCTGGTACGCACAGGACGAACGCCAACTCGACTTCAGCCACGCCTACCAGACGGCGGTCCACCGGACCACCGGACTCGCGCCCGCGATCCGTACGACGCTCGACGGCGCGGGCCGACTGAGCCTGCGCGGCGGCGTCTTCGTCCTGTACGAACACGTGAAGGGCGTTCGCTACACCGGCGCCGGCGCCCAACTGCACGGTGCCGGAAAGGCATTGGCCCGGCTTCACTCCTGCGCACCGAGCCTGGACGCGGCCCCCGGCGAGGACTACCCGGGCCTGGTCGCCGACCACCTCGCACTCGCCGACGACGCGGGCGGCCCGGCGGTGCGGCCGCTGATCGACCTGCTGGACGCAGAACTGAAGTCCGCGCGCGAAGAGCTGCACCGGTCGGGCTGGGAGCAGCTGCCCCAGGCGGCCGTCCACGGTGACGTCAACCCGTGGAACCTGCTCTTCGCCGAACAGGGACAGGTCAAGGCGGTGCTCGATTTCGACAACTGCGACCGGGGCAGCCGCCTGCGCGACGTCGCCGAGGCCGTCCTGACCTTCGGCGGCCTGGCCTACGCACAGGACTCGACCTCCTTCGCCCGGCCGTTCCGTTGCGAGATACGGGAAGAACGGGCCGCCCGCCTCATCGACGGCTACCGCCGGGCCACCCCGGACCCCTTCACCGAGGCGGAGCTCCGGTGCGCCGACGCCGTCCTGCGGACGGTGTTCGTGGAACTCGCCGCCCTCGGGGTGATCAAGGGGGAGCTGGGCGCCGGTGACGAGGGGTACCTGCGGCAATGGCTCCGGGAAGCCCCACCGCTCTCGCTCTGGCTCCAGGGCGGGCAAGACGAGGAAGAGGCACGCGCATGAGGGCCGACCAGCTGACGGAGTCCACCCGGGTCGTCCTGGTGGGCGGCGGAAAGGGCGGGGTCGGCAAGTCCACCGTCGCCGCCGCGCTCGCCGAACGGCTGGCCCAGGAGTCGCGCGTCGGCCTCCTCGATGCCGACCTGTCCGGCCCCAGCCTGCCCACCCTGCTCGGCCTCACCGGCCGGCCCGAAGTGGTGGACGGCATGATGCTGCCGGTACCGGCCGGAAGCCTGGGCGTGATGTCCACCGGGCTGCTCGGCCCCGCCGAGAAGGCGTTCACCTGGCGAGGACCGCTGCTGCGGGGCATCCTCTGGCAGCTGCTGAACGAGGTGGCCTGGGGGCCGCTGGACTACCTGGTCGTCGACCTGCCCCCGGGCAGCGGCGAGATCCACACCGCCCTGCTCGACCTGGTGACCCCCTCGGCGGCGGTCGTGGTGACGACGCCGCAGCCGCTGGCCGTCGCGGACACCCGCCGGTTCCTCTCCTTCCTCTCCGACCAAGCCCCCGTCGTGGGCGTGGTGGAGAACATGTCCGGCAGCCAGTGCCCGCAGTGCCACCGGCACAGCGACGGCCATGCCGACGGAGCGCGACCCGAATGGCCGGCCGAGACGTTCCGGCTGCCCATGGTGCTGGGCGAACAGCGCCCGTGGACCGTGAGCCCGGTCTTCCGGCAGACCATCGACGACCTGGCGGACCGGCTGCGCGACCGGTGTCTGGCCGCCCCCATCCCCGCAGAGAGGACAGCATGACACTCGACCTGGAGACCCTGGTCGCCCCGCTGACCGCCGCCGAGTTCCTCGACGGGCACTGGCCGGCGCGGCCGTACACCACCGCGGGCGACCCGGAGCGGCTGGCCGAGCTGGCAGCCGTCCCGGCCCTGGCATCGAACGCCGCCGTCCTGGCCGCGTACGGCTCCACTGTTTCGCTGCTGCGCACCGACGGGGTCAGCGCACGCGTGCCCGACGGCCCCACCGCGGCCCCGCTGCTCGCCGCGGGCTTCACCTGCTACCTGCGCCGCGTGGAGGAGCACATACCGCAGCTGCGCGCCATGGCCGAGGCCGTGGCGGCCGACCTGGGGATGCCGGCGGAGTCGGTGACCTGCGAGGTCTTCTGCTCCGCCGACAACAGCGGTGTGTCCATGCACAGCGACCACGACGTGAACTTCGCCCTGCTGCTGCGCGGGCACAAGCGGTGGCGGCTGGCACCCAACGAGCACATCAGGAACCAGACCGGGGTCTGCCTCCCGGGCAACCGGCGCCAGCGCGAGGAGGACCAGCTCGCCCTCGCCGACCGGCTGCCGTTCCCGGACCGGCTGCCGGAGGACGCGCTCACCGTCGACGTCGAGGCGGGCGGACTGGTCTTCCTGCCCCGAGGCTGGTGGCACGAGACCGAGGCCCAGGGCGAGTGCCTCCAGGTCAACTTCGTGGTCAAGGGGCCGTACTGGACTTCCGTCCTGGCCAAGGCGTTGGCCAACCGGCTGACCGAGGACCCGCGGTGGCGGGCCCACGCCTACGACCTGTGTGCCCCGGGGGAGCGCGGCGAGAGGGCACTGGCTGTGTTCGCCGGACTCCTGGACGGACTGCGCGGCGACCTTGCCGCCGGTACTCCGCAGGACCTGGCCGCGCGCCTGCTCACCGACTCGGGGCTGCTGCCCGCTGACCGGTCCGCGGTCCGATGATGCTCGTTCGCCTCGCCGCGGCCGACGGGGTGCTGGTGACCGGGGACCCGGAGGCACTGGCCGGACTCACCGCCTCCTTCCAGGGATTCCTGACCGTGTCACCCGCCCCGTCCGGGCCGACCGACGCCCACCCGCTGGTCGCGATCACCGACGAGCCTCCCGCGGGCGCGCAGTGGGAGCGCCTCGTCTTCCCCTCGCGGTTCGAACCGGACAGGGTGCTGTACATCGACCACGAGCGGCGCGCGGTGACCGTCTGCGGACCGGCCGGGGCGTGGCGGACCCTGCAGGCGCTGCGCACGATCCGCAACCTGCTGCGCTGGCAGGCGTTCACCGCCGGACAGCTCGTCCTCCATGGCGGGATGGTGACCTTCGACGGCCGGGGAACCGCCTTCCTGGGTGCGAAACGGGCCGGGAAGACCTCGTCGATCCTCTCGGCGCTCCTGGTCGGCGGCGCCTCCTTCGTCTCCAACGACGACCTCACCGTCGAGCTGACGGACCGCGGCCCGACCGGACACGGCTGGCCGCGCAGCGTCAACGTACGGACCGACACCCTGGCCTCGCTGGAATCCGTGCGCCCGGGCATCACCGAACAGGTCCTGGCCGCGAGCCACCCGACCAACGGCTGGGACGGCGAACACCGCTCCGCAGAAGGCGGACTGCCGCGCAGCGTGTGGTCCTACCCAGCCGAACTCGCCGCCGAGCTGGGCTTCGCACTCGCCCCGCGGGCGCCGCTGACCGCGCTCGTGCTGCCCCGGTTCGGCCCGGCCACGGGCGGGCCGAGGCTGGAGCGGATCACTCGGGACGAGGCACGGGAACTGCTGAGCCCCCACGTGGAGACCGCGGCCTCGCACTACGACCCCTTCCTCCAGGGCTGGTACGCCGACGACGGCAAGGAACTGCGCCGAGCCGCCCTCGACGCGTTGCTGGAGCTGCCGGTCCACCGGCTGCACCAGGACCTCTCCTCGCTCGCCGCCGCCACACGGCTGGTCCGCACCGCCGTACTCAACGAACCCACGGAGACGTGATGCAGTACTACCTCAGCGTCAGCCACACCGACATGGCTGCCCGGCGCAGCCGCTGGCGGGACCCGGAACGCCGCGCCCAGCAGCCGACCGTCAAGCAGCTCGGCGTCGACCAGGCCGACACCGACTTCCCCGGCGGCCTGGTGGCGCTGGTCGGCGAGGACGGGGAGATCGCGAAGTCGATCCCGCTGTGGGGCGTGGAAGGACTGCTGCCGCTCGACGGACGGCTGCTGGCAGCCTGCCCCTGGGGCATCAGCAGCCTGGACCTCGAACTCACCGGCTCCACGCCGTATCTGACCGCCCCTTGGTGCAACTACCTGCACTCGATGCGCCGGACGGAGGGCGGCGGCTTCGTCGTCGCCTCCACCGGCGTGGACATGCTGGCGGAGGTCACCGATCCGGACGCGGAACCGAGCTGGCAGTGGTGGGCGACCGAGAACGGATACCCGGACAGCGCCATCGGCACGCCGCGCGAGCTGGACCGCGGCGCGGACCACCGGGGTCTGAACTACGACACCAAGCTGCACACCACGCACGTCAATTCCGTGCTCCCGCTGGACGAGGACCGGGTGCTCGCCACCTTCTTCCACCAGGGCGCCCTGATGTGCATCGACCGCAGCACGGGCAAGGCCGTACCCCTCCTGGAGGACCTGCGCCGACCGCATGCGGTGCGCCGGCTCGACGACCGTCACCTCACCCTCGCCGACACCGGACGCGGCCAGGCCCTGGTGGTCCGGCTCGGGCCCGAGCTGCAGGCCGAGGTGGTGAGCCGGGTCGATGCCGAGACGACCTGGCTGCAGGACGCCTGGTTCGACGGAGAGCGCTGGCTCCTGGTGGACGGCGCCAACTCCAGGGTGGTGCACGCGGACGCGGCGGGACGCACGCTGCGCGTGGACCAGTTCGATCCCGACTGGCGGCTGTACGAGGCCGTCCCGGTGGCCGGCTGACGTGCGCCACCTCAGCCATCTGGACGTGCTGGAGGCGGAGTCGGCACACATCCTGCGCGAAGTGGCGGGGGAGTTCGAACGGCCGGTGATCCTGTTCTCCGGTGGCAAGGACTCCATCGTCATGCTGCACCTGGCGCTCAAGGCGTTCACGCCCGCGCCGGTACCGTTCTCGCTGCTGCACGTGGACACCGGACACAACTTCCCCGAGGTCATCGCCCACCGCGACCGCGTCGTCGCCGAGCACGGGCTGCTGCTGCACATCGCCCGCGTCCAGGACTTCATCGACGACGGCCGGCTGCGCGAGCGCCCGGACGGCACGCGCAATCCCCTCCAGACGGTCCCGCTGCTGGACGCCATCACGGCCCACGGGTTCGACGCGGTCCTCGGCGGCGGCCGCCGCGACGAGGAGAAGGCCCGCGCCAAGGAGCGCGTCTTCTCCCTGCGCGACGAGTTCGGCGCCTGGGACCCGCGCCGCCAGCGCCCCGAGCTGTGGACGCTGTACAACGGCCGTCACCTGCCCGGCGAACACGTCAGGGTCTTCCCGCTCTCCAACTGGACGGAACTGGACGTCTGGCAGTACATCCGCCGGGAGGGCATCGCACTGCCCGAGATCTACTACGCGCACGAGCGCGAGGTCTTCGCCCGTGACGGCGTGTGGCTGACCGCCGGAGAGTGGGGCGGCCCCAAGGCGCACGAGACCGTCCAGCGCCGACGGGTCCGCTACCGCACGGTGGGAGACATGTCCTGCACCGGTGCGATCGAATCCCGCGCCGCCACCGACGCCGACGTCATCACCGAGATCGCCGCCAGCCGCCTCACCGAGCGCGGCGCGACCAGGACCGACGACCGGCTCTCCGAAGCGGCGATGGAAGACCGCAAGCGCGAAGGGTACTTCTGAGCATGACACCGAACCACCTGCGGATCGCCATCGCCGGGTCCGTCGACGACGGCAAGTCCACTCTGGTCGGCCGTCTCCTCCACGACTCCAAGGCGGTCCCGGCGGACCAGTACGAGGCCGTGGCGGACGCCTCGCGCCGACGCGGCCAGGACGCACCGGACCTGGCGCTGCTCACCGACGGCCTGCGGGCCGAACGCGAGCAGGGCATCACCATCGACGTGGCCTACCGCTACTTCGCCACGCCGCGCAGGAGCTTCGTCCTGGCCGACACCCCCGGCCACGCGCAGTACACCCGCAACATGGTCACCGGCGCGTCCACCGCCGACGCGGTCGTCGTACTGGTCGACGCCCGCAACGGCGTGGTCGAGCAGACGCGCCGCCACACCGCCGTCGCCGCCGTCCTGCGTGTCGAGCACGTCGTCCTCGCGGTCAACAAGATGGATCTGGTCGATTACGCCGAGCCCGTCTTCACACGGATCGCCGCGGAGTTCTCCTCCTGCGCATCCGCACTCGGCATCTCCCGGACCACGGCCGTCCCCGTCTGCGCGGTCACCGGCGACAACGTGGTCGAGCCCTCCTCCCGCATGGACTGGTACGCCGGACCGAGCCTGCTGGAGCACCTGGACACCGTCGCGATCGGTGGCGGGAGCGGCGAGGAGAGCACCCGCCTCCCGGTCCAGTACGTGATCCGGCCCCGGCACGGCGACGTCCGCGACGACCGCGGCTACGCCGGTCGGCTCACCGCGGGCGCCCTGCGCGTGGGCGACGCGGTGACCGTCCTGCCCTCGGGGCGCACCAGCACGGTCGCCGCCCTCGACGTCCTGGGCGTCGATGCCCGGGAGGTGCGGGCCCCGCAGTCGGTGACCGTCCGCCTCACCGACGACCTGGACGTCTCCCGGGGCGACCTGATCGCCCCCGTCGCCGACGCCCCCCGGGTCACCCGGGACATCGAGGCCACCGTCTGCCACCTCGACGAGCGCCCGCTGCGCGCCGGTGACCGGGTCCTGCTCCGGCACACCACCCGGACCGTCCGGGCGGTCGTCACCGACATCTCCTCCCGGCTGGACCTGTCGGACCTCTCCGCGGAACCCTCACCCGGGTTCCTCGCGGCCAACGACCTGGGCCGGCTGCGGATCCGTACCGCCGAGCCGATCGCCGTCGATGCGTACGCCGACCAGCGCGGCACCGGCTCCTTCATCCTCATCGACCCCGCGGACGGTGCCACCCTCACCGCCGGCATGACAGTCAAGGTCTGACCCATGACCGCTCCCCACCGCATTGCCATCGTCGGCGCGGGCGCGTCCGGCACCCTGGTCGCGATCCGTCTGCTGGAGCGGGCCCGGCACCTGGGCGGCGCCGGCCTGGACCTGCGGCTCGTCGACGACGCCGAGGCGACCGGTCGTGGAGTGGCCTATGCCACCGACGATCCCCGCCACCGCCTCAACGTCCCCTCGGGCCGGATGAGCGCCCACCCCGGCGACCCGCACCACTTCGCCGAATGGCTCGCCGCGCGGCAGGGCGGCGCGCCGCAGCCGGACGCGTACGCGGCGCGCGGCCCGTACGGGCAGTACCTGGACGAGACCCTGGCCCTCGCTGCGGCGCAGGCCGGGAACGGACGGCTGAATCGGGTACGGGACCGGGCCGTCAGCGTCGCCGGGGACAACGACGGGGTCCGTATCGGACTGGGGTCGGGGGCGGTCCTCGAAGCCGACGCCGCCGTACTGGCGCTGGGCAACCTCCCGCCCCGGCCGGGCTGGGCCCCGCCGGAGCTGCGCGACTCGTCCCGGTACATCCGCGATCCGTGGGCGGCAGGCGCGCTGTCCGGTGTCCCGGCCGACGGTGACGTCCTGCTGGTGGGCACGGGGCTGACGATGGTCGACGTCGCCCTCACCCTGGCCCGGTCCGGACGGGTCGTCCACGCGGTGTCCCGCCACGGCCTGCTGCCCCACAGGCAATCCGACCGGCCCACGGCGCCCGTGGCACCCCCGCCGATGGAACCGCGGCGGGGCCTCACCGCACTGCGGCGCTCGATGCTCCGCCACGTATCGGCCGTCCGCCGCAGTCAGGGCGACTGGCGCCCCGGCATCGACGGCCTGCGGAGCGTCACTGCGCAACTGTGGCGCGAGCTGCCGGCGCCGGACAGGGAACGCTTCCTCGCCGAGGACCTCAGGCTCTGGGAGGTGCACCGGCATCGCCTCGCCCCGGCCAGCGCGGCCGCGCTCGACGAAGCCGTGGGCGCCGGCCGGGTGGCCGTGGGCCGGGCCACGGTGGAGCAGGCGGCCGACGGGCCCGACGCACTGCGGGTCAGGCTCTCGGACGGGCGCGAACTGAAGGTGGCAGCGGTCGTCGACTGCACCGGAGCGGGCACGGACTATCGGCGGGCGACCGATCCGCTGATCCGCTCCCTGCTCGCCACCGGACTCGCCCGCCCGGGCCGCCACGGCCTCGGCCTTGCGACCGCCGAGGACGGACGACTGGTCCCGGCGGACAGCGCGACGCCGGCGCCCCTGTGGACGCTGGGCTCACCACGTCGCGGTGAGCTGTGGGAGACGACGGCCGTACCGGAGATCCGGGCACAGGCCGCGCTGCTGGCCGACACCCTCACCCGGCTGCCGGTTCGGCTCCCAGCAGGGGCGTGAGCACGGTGCGCAACCCCTCCGGGCTGCGGTAATGGTGCGCCGCCATGCCGAGCTCCCGGGCGGCCGCGACGTTCTCGGGGGTGTCGTCGACGAACAGGCACCGGTGGGGTGCGGCGCCCGCGCGTTCCGCGGCGAGCAGCAGGACTCGGGGGTCGGGTTTCGCGATGCCGATCCGGGCCGTGTTCACCACCGCGTCCACCGTGTCGGCCAGGCCGAGCCGGTCGAGGTCGGCTTCCAACCGCGTGGTGGCGTTCGAGATCAGGACGACGGGGACCCGATGGCGCACGGCGGCCAGGAGCCGCACCACCTCCGGATCGGGACGCCCCGCGGACCGCGACCACTCGGCGACCATCTCGGCCGCCCGCCGCGAGGACCCGCAGGCGACGGCGAGGTGCCGCGCGACCCCGGCCCGCCACTGCTCGTCACTGATCTCTCCGGTAATGGCCGGAAGCAGTCGTACCGGGGCGAACGCCGCAGCCGCCAGAGTGCCCTCGGGCAGCCCGTGGACACGGTCGAGCGCGGGCATCGCATCCGGGTCCCAGACCCGGAGCACGCCGTCGAGGTCGCAGAGCACGGCGTCGTACATCAGTTCCTCCACGGTTCCGATCCTGTCATGTCCTGCACTCCAGTCGATCTTTCCGGCCGAGGGCCGGGGAGGGGCGGCAACCGGCCACACGTCCACAGCAGAGGCGTGACCTGGACTTCTGGGGTGAACTGGCCTTTTTGCCGGACTCTGTCGATCGGTTAGTGTGCTGTCGACCGATTCGACCATCGCGGGTCACCCCCATCCCCATCTGAGGCTTTCCGCGATGTTTCTGCGCGGGACCGCGGAGCACAGGTGTGGGGGATCATGGAAGACGGGCTGCGGTTTGCTCTCCTCGGCGAGGTCAGGGTCACCCGGGACGGCGCCCTCATAGGCCCGCACTCCCCCCAGCAGCAGGCCCTGCTCGGTGCCTTGCTGCTGCGCTCCGGCCGGGGTGCCGCAGCCCACGAACTGATCGCCGCGATCTGGGGTGAGGACGCCCCCAACTCGGCGCTGGCGAACCTGCGGACGTACGCCTGGCGGCTGCGCCAGGCACTCGAGACGGACCGGTCCGCACCCACCACCCTGGTGTCGCTGCACGACGGCTACCGCCTCCACGTGCCACCGGAGCACGTCGACATACACCGGGCCGAACAGCTCGCCGCACGCGTCAGGACCGCACGGGCCGAGGAGCGGCACCAGGACTGCTGGAACATGCTGACGCAGGCCATCGACCTGTGGCAGGGCGAGCCGCTGGCCGGCGTGCCGGGCCCCTTCGCCGCGCAGCAGCGCGAGCGCCTGACCGAACTGCACCTGGCCCTCCTCGAAGAGCGCTTCGGGTGCGACCTGCAGTGCGGCAGGGAAAACCTGCTCATACCGGACCTCAACGCCTTCACGAAGGAACACCCGCTGCGCGAGCGGCCGTACGGATTCCTGATGCGGGCCCTGTACCGCACCGGGCGACAGGCGGACGCCCTCGCGGTGTTCGCGCGCGCCCGGCAGGTCCTCGCCGAGGAACTAGGCGTGGACCCCAGCCCCGAACTGCACGCGCTCCAAGAGACGATCCTGGCGGGCGACCCGGAGGCCGCGCTGCGCGGCCCGATGGAGACCACGCTGCGCGCCCCGGTGGAGAGCACCACTCTCCAAGAGCCCGCCACCGCGCCCGCCCCGCCGGGACCGCACGCCGCACCCAAGCAGCTCCCCGCGGACACCGCGGACTTCACCGGGCGCGCCGGCGAGCTCGAGCGACTGTGCACCGTGCTGGCCGCCGAGCCGCGCGACGTGCTGCCGGTGCTCTGCATCACCGGCATGGGAGGCGTCGGCAAGACCACTCTCGCGCTGCGGGCCGCCCACCGCACCAAGCACCTGTACCCGGACGGGCAGCTCTACGCCGACCTGCGCGGCGGCGAACTGGAACCGGTCGCCCCGGGTGCGCTCCTCGCCACCCTGCTCACCGCCCTCGGCGTCCCCGGCAACACACTGCCCGTGAGCACCGACGACCGGGCCGCGCTCTTCCGCACGCTGCTCGACGGCCGCCGTGTGCTGTTGTTCCTGGACAACGTACGGGACCTCGACCAGCTCACCCCGCTGCTCCCGGGATCGGCCGGCTGCGCGGTGATCGTCACGAGCCGGACCCAGCCGACCGGACTGCCGACCACCGTCCGGGTCACGCTCGACACCTTCGACGGCGACGAGGCGTCCGTGCTCCTGGCGCGGATCATCGGCCCGGAGCGGGTGGCCGACGAACCGGAGGCGGTCGCGGCCCTCGCATCGGCCTGCGGCCACCTGCCGCTGGCGGTGAGGATCGTCGCCTCCCGGCTCGCCGCCCGGCCGCGCTGGCGCGTGGCGGCGATGACCGAGCGCCTGACCGACGAGCGGCGCCGCATCGGGGAGCTGCGGGCCGGCAGCCTCGCCGTGTCCGCCGCGTTCTCGCTCAGCTATCAGCAGCTCCCCCCGGCACAGGCGCGGGTGTTCTGCCTGCTGGCACCGCTGGCCCGGAACGGCATCGGACTGGTGGCCGCGGCGGCCGCGCTGGGCCTGGACGAGTCCGAAACCGAGGAGATCCTGGACGCGCTGACGGACGCGGCACTCCTCGAGTGCCCCCTGCCGGGCCGCTATCGCTACCACGCGCTGGTCCGGTCGTTCGCGCTCGACCTGCAGTGCCCGGACTCCGTCCCCCAGGCGCTGGCGGCCCTCCTCGACCACCTGCTCGCGGGCGGGCGTGCGGCCTTCCAGCAGATGGTGCCGGGGGACCCGGCCGATGTGATCCTGCAACCCGCCATGTCGCCGGGCATCGTCTTCGCGGACCTGGATGCGGCGCGCCGATGGGTGGCCGAAGAGGCCGAGTGCATCGCCCACGTGGTGCACTCGGTCGCCCAGGAGCCCGCCGGGGACAGCAGGTCCCTGCGTGCGGCCGCCGACCTGCTCGTCGCGCTCAGCCCGTTCGGCAAGGACATACCGTACGACCAACTGGCAGTGGCCGCACGGGAAGCGGCTGCCACCGCCGTGCTGCGCGGTGACGACCGGGTGGCGGGCCGGGCGCTGTTCGTGTGCGGCAACGCGGCGCTGCAGGGCGGCCGCCTCGCCGAGGCCGCAGAACATGCGGCTGCCTCGGCGGCGGCGTGCCGACGGGCCGACGACCAGGTCATCCTGTTCCAGACCCTCAACGACCGGGGACTCACAGCCCAGTTCCAGCACCGGTACGAAGACGCGGGCGCCTACTACGACCAGGCCCTGGTCATCGCCCGGGAGCTGGGGCAGCGGTCCGGTGAGCTGACGGCGGTCCTCAACGCGGCCCTCGCGCGCGTCTGCGGCGGCCGGGCGCCGGAAGCGCTGGCGGCCTGCGAGGGCGCGGTCGGTGAGCTGAGGAAGCTGGGCGATGTGTCCGGCACCGCGTACGCGCTGTCGCTGAAGGGACTCGCCCTGCACCACTTGGGCCGGTATGAGGAGGCGTGCGGCGCCTACGAGGAGTGCCTGGCCGTGTGCGAGGCGAGCGGGACGCGCGGCCAGGAGGCCAGGGCCAGGTTCCGGCTCGCGGACACGCTCAGGGCTCTCGGACGCGCGCAGGAGGCCCGTGCCCAGGCACGGCGGGCGCTGGCCATGTGCGAGGAGCGCGGTGCCAGGCGCGACCAGGGCAGTGCCCTCCTGGTGCTCGCCGAGGTCCTCGCGGAGCTCGGGGACACGGCGGGGGCGCTGGCCCGTGCCGAGGAGGCGCGGGCCGTCTTCGAGGCGATGGGACTGCCGGACGCCGCGGAGGCGAGCAGGCTGGCAGACCGGCTCGCCCACGGGCGGATGATCTGAGGGCGCAGTCACTCCTTGCTGTTCCACTCGTTGGGGTCGTGGGAGTTGGTGTGCTCGTTGGTCGTGACCGGGCCCGGCGTGCCGCCGTCGGCCAGGACGGGTCCGGCCGATCCGTCTCTCGGTCCCTCGGCGGTGACGGCGGCAGGGCCGGCGGCGAGGGCGAGTGCCGAGACCCCGGCGGCGAGGGCCAGGGACAGACAGGCGCGGACGGCGCCGGGACGGGTCGAACGGTTCACGGTGGATCTCCCGTTGCGGGTGTGGAGCAAGTGGTCGGACACCATCTTCGGTCGGGCGGCTCTAGAGCGGATACACGGGTGATCAACGCGGCTTCAATCAGCCGTTCATCGAGGGATTCCGGCCACTGGTCCCGCTATGTATCGCACTCCAGGACCGTGTGGCACAGCCCGCACCGCGCCCGCACCGGCCCGCGCACCGGCAGCCGCAGCCGCTGCCCGCACACCGGGCAGGGGAAGGTCACCCGCAGGTCCGCGCCCCGCCCCTCGAAGCGGTACGCCGCTCCGCGCCCCGGGACGGCCCCGGCCCGGCGGTCCATCGCGTAGCGCAGGCGCTCGGCGCGGCCCGCCGCGGCCAGCGGGGCGCGGCGCAGGTCCCGGGCGGCCCGTGCGCGGCCGCGCACGTAGGCCTCGTACGCCTGCGGGCTGGTGAACCAGGTGGACAGGTCCTCGCCGAGGAGGCTTCCGCGCCTGGCGAGGACGTAGCCGAACTCCTCCGGGGTGAGGTAGCCGAGCTTCTGGTGGGTGAGCGCGTCCTCGCGGTAGGCGTCGAGCAGCAGCCATCCGACGCCGAGGTAGGCGGCGGCGGTGTCGGTGAGGATCTCGTTGGCCGCGGTGGTGGGCAAGCAGAGATCCAGCCGGTGCAGCAGGACGTGCGTGACCTCGTGGGCGAGGGCGGCGGCCAGATCCCGGCGGTGGGTGCGGAAGCGGTCGTTGACCTCGACGAAGTACTCGGGCCCGGCGGCCAGTTCCACGGTCGCCGCCTCCGCCATCGGCCGGAAGGTGACCACCACGCGCGCGTCGGGGAGGTGGAGCGCGCGGACCATCGCGGAAGCCACCCGGTGGGCCCCGAGGTGGAGGTCCTCGGTGTCCTCGAAGGCCGCGTCGGCGGGGGAGAAGGGGGTCTCGTAGGCGCGTATCCCCTCGTGGGACAGCCGCCGGAACAGTGCGTTGATCGAGGCGCGCACGGTTTCCAGATGCGGAAATCCGTGCCGCACCGGGCTGTTGTGCCTGCCGTTGTCCGTCATGCGGGCTCCCTCGCGGCAAACCCTGGTACCCGTGACCGGAGTTGTCCGAAAACGCGTTCTTGTTGTCCTTCGCGTGGCCGTTGTGACATGGACACGTCATTCACCCGATGGCGCGCACGGCCCCACCCCCCACGAAAGGCAGCGTGTCGACTGTGACCACCCTTGCCCGATTCTTCAAGCACACCCTCGCCGTCGGCGCGGTCGCCCTCGCGGCCGTCAGCCTCCAGCCCGGCTCCGCCACCGCATCCACCGCACCCGTCGTCGGCGGCACCCGCGCCGCCCAGGGCGAGTTCCCCTTCATGGTCAGGCTCTCCATGGGCTGCGGCGGCGCCCTCTACACCCAGCAGATCGTCCTCACCGCCGCCCACTGCGTGAACGGCTCCGGCAACAACACCTCCATCACCGCAACCGCCGGAGTCGTCGACCTCAACAGCTCCAGCGCCATCAAGGTCAAGTCCACCAAGGTCCTCCAGGCCCCCGGCTACAACGGCAGCGGCAAGGACTGGGCGCTGATCAAGCTCGCCAAGCCCATCAACCTGCCCACCCTCAAGATCGCCGACACCAAGGCCTACGACAACGGAACCTTCACCGTCGCCGGCTGGGGCGCCGCCCGCGAAGGAGGCGGCCAGCAGCGCTACCTGCTCAAGGCCACCGTCCCCTTCGTCTCCGACGCCGCCTGCCAGAGCGCGTACGGCAGCTCCCTCGTGCCCGCAGAGGAGATCTGCGCCGGCTTCGACCAGGGCGGAGTCGACACCTGCCAGGGCGACTCCGGCGGCCCGATGTTCCGCCGCGACAACGCGAACGCCTGGGTCCAGGTCGGCATAGTCAGCTGGGGCGAGGGCTGCGCCCGGGCCGGCTACCCCGGCGTCTACACCGAGGTCTCCACCTTCGCCGCGGCGATCAAGAGCGCGGCCGCCGGCCTCTGATCCCGTCCCGGCTTCTGCTCCCGTCCCGTCCTGCGATCCCGTCCCGTCCTCGCCCTTCCGGCCCCGCTGATCAGGGCCGGAAGGGTGACGTGTCATGCCCCATACATCCGTGAGGCCGGCTTCAGTACCGCGAGGCCGGAACCCCGCTGTCCCCGCCTCGCCCCACCCTCCCGACGGTCCGCGGTGCGGTTGCGGGCCGACGCCCGCACAGGTCCCATGGGGAGGACCCACCGGGTGGGGGAGCACGGGCAGCGGGCGACAGCGGGGCAGGCAGCGCAGGGCGGTCACCCGGCGACTCTCCGGGCAGGACGGCCCGCGCATCGTCATCGTCATCGTCACCACCCTCGACCTCGACGAGTACGTCCACACCGCACTCCACGGCGGCGCGTCCGGCTTCCTCCTGAAAGACGCGAGCCCGGCCGTGCCGGTTGAAGCGGTCCGGGCGGCAGCCGTCGGCGACCCGCTCGTCCCGCCCGCCATCACCGTACGGCTGCTGCGCGAGACGGCCCCCCGCATCCCCGCCTCCCTGGCGGCCCGCCGCCCCGTCGAACCCCTGACCGAGCGGGAACGCGAGGTCGTACGCTGCCTCGCGCGCGGCCTGGCCGACGCGGAGACCGCCGGCGAGCTCTCCAGGAAGACCTCGTCGAACGGCTCCCCGCCCACGTCGCCGCCACCGCCCACCGCATCGTCCTCGAAGCCCTCACCAACATCGGCAAGCACGCCGCCACCGCCACCGCCACCGCCGTACGGATCGGCCTGCGCACCGTCCCGGCCGGCCTGGAGGTCCGCATCGCCGACGACGGCGGCCGCCCCGCCGAACTCTCCGACCAGGCCCGCGGCGGCGGCTACGGCCTCGCCGGCACGGCCGAGCGCGCCGAGGCCCCCGAAGGATCCCGGAGGCTCCCTCACCGCCGGACCGGCCCCCGAAGGCGGCCGGCTCGGCACCGCGATCCTGCCCCTCCGGGGACCAGCCCGTCTCACTGGCCGACTGGCCGAAGAACCACCGCCGGCCTCCGCGTATTCTCGGGACCCATGAACAACAGGAACACCGACATCGACGAGAACGCCGCCGCCGAGCTGGTGCGCCTGCGCGACAGCATCGACAACATCGACGCGGCCGTGATCCACATGCTCGCCGAGCGCTTCAAGTGCACCCAGCAGGTCGGCTACCTCAAGGCCCAGCACCACCTGCCCGCAGCCGACCCCAGCCGCGAAGCCCGCCAGATCGCCCGGCTGCGCCAGCTCGCCGAGAACGCCAAACTCGACCCGGCCTTCGCCGAAAAACTCCTCAACTTCATCATCGCCGAGGTCATCCGCCACCACGAGACGATCGCCGCGGGCGAAGAATAGAACCCTGGGGCCCGGAGCCGTTTTCCGGCAGCATGAGCCCCATGTCCGCACTGACGCGCAACGAAGCGCAACTCCGAGCCCAGCTCCTCGACGTCCGCCACTACGCCGTCGCCCTCGACCTCACCGGCGGTGACGAGACCTTCGACTCCACCACCGTCATCCGGTTCGCCGCGCGCACCGCCGGCGACACGTTCGTGGAGCTGAAACCGGACGAACTGCGCTCCGCCGAGCTCGACGGCCACCCCATCGACCCGGCCACCCTCGCCGGCAACCGCCTCCCGCTCACGGGCCTCACCCAAGGCACCCACGAGCTGCGGATCAACGCCCGCATGCGCTACTCCCGCACGGGCGAAGGCCTGCACCGCTTCACCGACCCCGCGGACGGCGAGGCGTACGTCTACACCCAGATGTTCATGGACGACGTCCAGCGCGTCTTCCCCGCCTTCGACCAGCCCGACCTGAAGGCCGTCTTCGAGTTCACCGTCACCGCACCCGCGCACTGGACCGTCCTCGCCAACGGCATCACCACCCGCACCGGCGACCGCGAGGGCGACGGCGCCGGCACCTGGCAGTCCGCCGCGACCCCCGTCATCTCCACCTACCTCGCGGCCATCGCCGGCGGCCCCTGGCACAGCATCCGCACCGAGCACGCCGGACTGCCCTTCGGCATCCACTGCCGGCAGTCCCTCGCCCCCCACATGAACGTGGACGCCGACGAGATCCTCTCCGTCACGACCGACTGCTTCGACCGCTACCACGAGAAGTTCACCGAGCCCTACCCCTTCGACTCCTACGACCAGGCGTTCGTCCCCGAGTTCAACGCCGGCGCCATGGAGAACCCCGGCCTCGTCACCTTCCGCGACGAGTTCATCTACCGCTCCGCCGTCACCGACACCGAACGCCAGACCCGCGCCATGGTCATCGCCCACGAGATGGCCCACATGTGGTTCGGCGACCTCGTCACCCTGCGCTGGTGGGACGACATCTGGCTCAACGAGTCCTTCGCCGAGTACATGGGCTACCAGACCCTCACCGAAGCCACCCGCTTCACCGAAACCTGGACCGAATTCGGAGTCACCCGCAAGTCCTGGGGCTACGACGCCGACCAGCGCCCCTCCACCCACCCCGTCGCGCCCGACCCCGACGCCGTGCCCGACACCGCCTCCGCCCTCCTCAACTTCGACGGCATCTCCTACGCCAAGGGCGCCTCCGCGCTGCGCCAACTCGTCACCTGGCTCGGCGAGAAGGACTTCCTCGCCGGCATCAACACCCACTTCGCCCGCCACAAGTTCGCCAACGCCTCCCTCGCCGACTTCGTCGACTCCCTCGCCGCCCACACCGACCGCGACGTCCACGCCTGGGCCGAGGCGTGGCTGCGCACCACCGGCATCGACACGCTCACCCCGCGGATCGAGGAGAGCGCGGGAGGTTCGGGCGGCGACGGAGGCTCGGGCGGCGCCGCCGGCTGGACCCTCACCGTCGACCGCCAGGGCAGCCGCCCCCACCGCATCGCCGCCAGCCTCCACGACCACGCCCCGGACGGCGCCCTCGAACTGCGCGAGACCCTCGACCTCGACATCCCGACCGACGAAATTCTGTCGGTGAGCGGCCCCCGCCCCGCCCTCCTCGTCCTCAACGACGGCGACCTCACCTACGCCAAGGTCCGCCTCGACGAGGACTCCCTCGACACCGCCCTGCGCGGCCTCTCCCGCATCGCCGACCCGCTCACCCGCGCCGTCGTCTGGAACTCCCTGCGCGACATGGTCCGCGACGGCGAACTCGCCCCCGAGGACTACCTGGCCACCGCCGGCGCCCACGTACCCGCCGAGGACGACCTCGCCATCGTCCAGGGCGTCCTCACCTTCGCCCGCACCCAGGTCGCGGACCGCTACGTCGCCCCCGAGCAGCGCGCCGCGGCGCTCACCGTCATCACCTCCATCGCCCGCGACCTGCTGCGGCGCACCGAGGACGGCTCGAACCCGGGGCTGCGGCTCGCCGCCGTACGCGTCTTCATCGACAGCGCAACCCAGCCCGACACCCTCACCGCCTGGCTCGCCGACGGCGCCGTCACCGGCGGCCCCGAACTCGACCCCGAACTGCGCTGGCGCATCCTCGCCCGGCTGTCCGTCCTCGGCGCCGTCGGGGAGGCCGAGATCGACGCCGCCCTCGCCGCCGACCCCAGCGCCACCGGGGAAGAGGGCGCGGCCCGCTGCCGCGCCGCGCTCCCGACGGCGCAGGCCAAGGAAGCCGCCTGGCAGCGGCTCTTCCACGACGACACCCTGTCCAACTACCTCTTCACCGCCACCGCCCAGGGCTTCTGGCAGCCCGAACAAGCCGACCTCGTACGGGGCTACGTCACCCGCTACTACCCCGAAGCCGTATCCCTCGCCGCCCGCCGCGGCCCGGCCATCGGCGAGGCCGCGGGCCGCTGGGCCTTCCCGGGCCACGCGGTGGACGAGGCCAACCTCCAGGCCGGCCACGCCTGCCTGACCACCCCCGACCTCCTCCCCAGCCTCCGCCGCAAACTGGCCGACCACCTGGCCGACCTCACCCGAGCCCTCCACGTCCGCAACCGGTAGCCCCCGGGGGCCCGGGCCCCGCAGCCCGGCGGGGCCGCCCCGCCGCGCGGTCCCGCCACGGTGCGGGGGCGGGTCCCGCACCGCCGGCGGGACCCGCCCCGAACCCGCCTGTGGGGCCTGACCCGCCGGGGGCAGGGCCGCACCGCCTGCGGGCCCGGGCCCGTACCCGCCTGCGGGCTGGGCCCGCACCGCCTGTGGGCTGGGCCCGCACCGCCTGTGGTGCCCCGGCCGGCACCACCGGTGGGGCCTTGCCCCCGCACCCGCCCTGTGGCGTCTGACTCGCCTTGGGGCCCCGGCCCCGCACCCGCCTGTGGGCCGGGTCCCGCACTGCGTGGGGTCCTGGCCCCGCACCCGCCTGAAAAACGCCTTACTCGCCCGCGCCCCGGTCCCGCACCGCCGGTGGGACCGGGTCCCGCTGCCGGGTCCCGCTGCCGGGCTCCGCAGCCGGGCTCCGCTGCCGGGCTCCGCAGCCGGGCGGCGCCGCGTGCGGGGCGGGTCCCGCGCTGCCGGTGAGGCCTCTGCACCGCCGGTGGGACTGGGCTCGGCACCCGCCTGTGGGGCCCGCACCGCCTGTGGTGCCCCGGGCCGGCACCACCGGTGGGGCCTTGCGCCGCAGCGCGTGTGGCGCCCGGCCCCGCGTGGCTCCTGGTGCCGCCAGCCGGCGATGCCGCCTGCGGAGCCGGACCCGCACCCGCCCGTGACGCCTCGCCCCCGTGGCTCCAGGCACCGCGGCCAGACACGCCGCCCGCAGGGCCCGGCCGCCCGGGGCCGGCGCACCGGTACCCGGGGCCCGCGCCCCCGCACATCGACGCCCCCGCGGCAGCCCGCAGGGCACGGCCTGCCCGGCTCCCGGCCGCCCTCGGCCGCTTCGCGGCGATGACGGGACACCGATTCGGACAAACCCCGCCGGTTACCCCATTCGGGTCTGATCGTTGTACCAGCCGGGTGCCCGCCCCGTCAGCGGAGCAACGCCCGCCGCCAGGCGGCACCGCACCGCCACCCGTTCCCGTGAGGACACCGCATGACAGCGCCGCCCGGCCCAGGCACACCGCCCCCGCTCGCCGGCGGCCGCGCAGGCGCCCACGCCCTGCGGCCCCTGCTCGACACCGTCCTGGAGGCACTGCACAGCGGAGCCCGAGCGCGCGGCGGCCCACTGCCGGCCGGCGGCCCCGGCGCCCTCGCCGCCCGCGTCCAGGCCGAACTGGGCACCGTACTCCCCGACCACGGACACGGCGACCACGAAGCACTGCGGACCCTCGTCCACACCCTCACCGCCGGCGCAGCCGACCCCGCCGACCCGCTCTGCGCAGCCCACCTGCACGGCCCGCCCCTCGCCGTCGCGGCCGCCGCCGACCTCGCCGCCAGCGCCCTCAACCCCTCCCTCGACTCCTGGGACCAGGCCCCCGCCGCCTCCGCGATCGAAGCCATGGTCACCCGCACACTGGCCGCCGAGTTCTACACCACCCCCCACGCCGACGCCATCCTCACCACCGGCGGCACCGAAGCCAACCAACTGGCCCTCCTGCTCGCCCGCGAACGCCACGGACCCCACCTCACCGTCCTGCACGGAGCCAACGCCCACCACTCCATCCCCCGCGCCGCCTGGCTCCTCGGACTGCCCCCCGCCCAAGCCCTGCCGACCCCCACCGGCACCCTCGACCCCGCAACCCTCGCCGAGGCCCTCGCCACCACCCCCGGCCCCGTCCTCGTCACCGCCACCGCCGGCACCACCGACGCCGGACTCATCGACCCCCTCACCGACCTCGCCGACCTCTGCGACCGGCACGGCAACGCCGACCTCCACATCGACGCCGCATACGGCGGCCTCCTCGCCCTCAGCCCCCGCCACCGCACCAAACTCACCGGCCTCACCCGCGCCCGGTCCCTCACCCTCGACCTGCACAAACTCGGCTGGCAGCCCATCGCCGCCGGACTCCTCGCCGTCCCCGACACCACCCTGCTGGCCCCCCTCGCCCACCAGGCCGACTACCTCAACGCCCCCGACGACACCGAAGCCGGCCTCCCCGACCTCCTCGGGCGTTCCCTGCGCACCACCCGCCGCGCCGACGCCTTCAAAATCGCAGCCACCCTGCGCTCCCTCGGCCGCGACGGCCTCACCCACCTCATCGACCGCACCTGCGACCTGGCCGCCCAGTTCGCCCGCCTCCTCGAAGCACACCCCGCCTTCGAACTCCACGCGGCGCCCACCATCAGCACCGTCCTGTTCCGCCCCACCCACGCCGACGACACCCGGCTCGCCGCCCTGCGCCGCACCCTCCTCCTCGACGGCAGCGCCGTCCTGGGCCGGGCCACCGCAGACGGCCGCCTGTGGCTCAAAGCCACCCTGCTCAACCCCCACACCACGGCGGGGGACCTGGACGCCCTCGTGAACCTCCTGGAAGGCAGCACCCACCGATGACCGCCCAGCTCGATGCACCCCACGACCTCGTCGGAATCGGCATCGGCCCCTTCAACCTCTCCCTCGCCGCCCTCGCCCACGGGCTGCCCCAACAGGGTGCGGGTGAACTCGCCACCGCCTTCTACGACCAGCGCCGCGACTTCCGCTGGCACCCCGGACTCCTCATCGAAGGAGCCACCCTCCAAGTCCCCTTCCTCGCCGACCTCGTCACCCTCGCCGACCCCGCCAGCCCCTGGTCCTTCCTCAGCTACCTCAAGCACAAGGAACGACTCTTCCCCTTCTACTTCGCCGAGCAGTTCCACATCCAGCGCGCCGAGTACGACGCCTACTGCCGCTGGGTCGCCGGCCGCCTGCCCGGACTCCACTTCGGCCACCAGGTCGACGCCGTCCGCTGGAACCCCGAACGGGACGTCTTCGAAGTCGACTTCACCCAACTCGACGCCGACGGCGAAGTCGAAGCCCTCGGCCGCACCCACACCCGCAACCTCGTCCTCGGCATCGGCACCGCCCCCTACATCCCCGAACCCCTGCGCCCCCTCGCCGAAGCCCCCACCGTCCCGGTGATCCACTCCGCCGAATACCTCGACAACCGCCAACGCATCCTCGGCGCGGACCACGTCACCGTCATCGGATCCGGCCAGTCCGGCGCCGAAGTCTTCCTCGACCTGCTCCGCTCCCGCCCCGCCGGCCGCGAACGCCTCACCTGGCTCGCCCGCACCCCCTCCTTCGCCCCCATGGAGTACTCCAAGCTCGGCCTGGAACACTTCACCCCCGACTACACCCGCTACTTCCACTCCCTGCCCGAACCCGTCCGCGACCGGCTCGTCCCCGCCCAATGGCAACTCCACAAGGGCATCGACACCGACACCATCGCCGCCATCCACGAAGAGCTCTACCGCCGCACCCTCGACGGCGGCTGGCCCGACGCCGTCCTCACCCCCGGAGTCAGCGTCCGCACCGCCGGCCGCGTCGCCACCAGCAAGGTCGAACTCCACCTCGAACACGGAGAACAAGGCACCCGCTCCCGCCTCACCACTGACGCCGTGGTCCTCGCCACCGGCTACCAGGAACGCCCCCTCAGCCGCCTCCTCGCAGGCCTCGACCCCTACCTGCGCAAAGACTCCTCCGGCCGCCCCCGCATCGACGACCGCTACCGGATGATCACCGACCCCGCCGTCACCGGCAGCATCTTCGTCCAGAACGGCGAACGCCACACCCACGGCGTCGGAACCCCCGACCTAGGCCTCGCCGCCTGGCGCAGCGCCGCCATCCTGAACACCCTCACGGGCAAAGAGCCCTACCCCCAGCCCACCCGCACCGCCTTCACCACCTTCGGCCTCGACCAGCGGGAACACACCCGGCCCGAGCCGGCCGGCGAACTGCTCCCGCTCGTCGAGCACCCCTAGCGCTGTAACCGGCTAGAACACCGGTATCCCGGCCCGCGTCAACCGCCAGTCCACCGACGCGAACTGCGCCGGGTCGATCGTCCCCTTCGCCTTCACCCACTGGATGATCGTGTTACGGATCTCGTCCGAATTCGCCCACACCTGCCGGGCCTGCGGCACATGCGGGAAGTTCCCGCCACCGGAAGCCCGGTAGTTGTTCACCGCCAACACGAACTGCGCCGCCGGATCCACCGCCTTCCCCTGGAAGGACAGCCCCGTGATCCGCGAACCCGCCGGCTGCGCGATGTCGATGTCATACGTCAGCCCGTACACGGCGTCGTAGTTGTAGTCCGGCGTGTTCTCCGCGTTCGTCAGCTTCGCCGGATCCACCACATCACCCGGCGCGGTCTGCACGTAGTACCTCGCCGAGTACTCCAGGTACGCCTTCACCTGCGCGCCCGTCAGCAGCCGCGCCTCCAGCGTGTTCTCGAACGGGTACAGCCCCGCCGCGTCCTTGAGGGTCACCTGGCCGGCCGGGATCGACGCCGTCCGCGAGAAACAGGACGCCTGCGACAGCACCGGCAGCGCCGCCCACTCCGTACCCGCCAGCGCGGCCTTCACCGTCTCCGCCTGCACATGGCTGATCAAGTCGATGATCGCCACGTCCTTGACCGGACCGTCCGCCGAGGACATCGCCTGCGTCGAAGTCCCGATCACCTGGTTGACGTACGTCACGACCTTGCGGTGCTCGTCCGACAGCAGCCGGGTGATCTTCGGGTCCTCGGCAGCCGTGTTGGAGTTCAGCACCCGCGCCGACACCTTCGCCACCGACCAGCAGCCCTTGGCCCACGTCAGCTCGAAGTCGAACAGCGTCAGACGCTGCCCCCACTTGAGCGGCTCCGACAGGACCACGTCCTTGCCCGTCGCCTTGTTCTTCACCCGGTACTCCGGGATCTCCGTGTGCGCGTGACCCACCAGGATCGCGTCGATCCCCGGCACCTGCTCGGCCACCAGACCCGCCGCGTTCTCGATGTACGGAAGCTGGTCCCCGTAGCTCGACGTACCGCTCGACCCCGAATGCGCCGAAACGATCACCACGTCCGCGCCCATCGAACGCAGCCGCGGCACGTACTTCGCCGCCTGCTCCTCCAGGCCGGGGAACGTCATCTTCCCCTGCACATTCGCCTTGTCCCAGATCGCGATCCCCGGGTTCGTCAGCCCCAGCACCGCCACCTTCACATCCCGCCCGTGCGGGGTCCGCAGCCGGTGCATGCTGTACGGCGCGAACGCCGGCCGCTGCGTCTTGGCATCCAGCGCATTGGCCCCCAGAAGCGGGAAGTCGCACTGCTCCTCGAACTTGCGCAGCACCGGAATGCCGTAATTGAACTCGTGGTTGCCCAGCGCCGCCGCGTCATACCCGATCGCGTTCATCGCCTGAGCCATCGGATGCACCGGGCCCCGCCGCGCGGTGATCGGGTCCACCTTCGCGTAGTAGTACGACAACTGCGTGCCCTGAATGGTGTCACCGGCATCGATCAGCAGCGTATTGCAGCGCCCCTTCTCCGCCCGCACCTGATTCACCAGGGTGGAGATCTTCGCCAGACCGACGTCATTGTGCGCCTTGTCGTCGAACTCCTTGTCCGTGAAGTAATCCCAGTTGAAGACATTCCCGTGCAGATCGGTCGTCCCCATCACCGTGAACGAGTACGTCCGCGGCCCCGGCCCTGCCGATACGGGCTGTGCGGCGGCCGGGGTGCTCGTGGCCCCCGCCAACGCCACGGCCGCCCCGGTAGCAGCCGAGGTGCCCATAAATGTCCTACGGTCGAACGCCATGCCATCTCCCCTTTTGAGGCGTGAACAACGCGCGTAGATTCTGACCCACGGGTAACAACCAGCAACACCCCCGCCCAGGTTTCGATCCGATGACCACACCCGTACGAGCGACGGTGCGAGAGTGAAGCCATGACCCAGGACGCATCGCACCAGCCCTACGGAACCCCCGAAGTACCCCGCGTCGCCGTCCGCGGCGAAGCCCACCTCGAAGTCGACCCCGAGATCGCCCGCATCGGGATCACCGTCAGCGCCCGCGGCACCGACCGCCGCACCGCACTCGAAGACCTCACCCGCCGCAACAACACCGTCCTCGACCTCGTCAAAAGCTACGGCGACCCCGTAGAGAAGATCGAAACCGGCGCCTTCTCCATCACCCCCGAACTCACCCGCCACGGCCGCGGCGAACGCATCCGCGCCTACCACGGACGCGTCCACATCACCGCCGAACTGAACGACTTCACCACCCTCGGCGAACTCACCACCCGCCTCGCCGACCTCGAACTCACCCAGGTGGACGGCCCCTGGTGGGCCCTGCGCCCCACCTCACCCGCCCACGGCGAAGCCCGCCGCCAAGCCGTACTCGAAGCCGTCCAGCGCGCCCGCGAATACGCCGCCGCCCTCGGCGCCCACCTCGCCGCCCTTGTCGAACTCGCCGACCTCGGCGCCGAGAACGCCCTCCCCTTCCAGGGAGCCCCCGGCGCCGGAATGCGCACCATGGCCTTCAGCGCGTCCGAGGACGCCGGCCCCCCGCCCCTCGACCTGGAACCCCAGCGCCAGACCGTCTACGCGCAGGTGAACGCCCGCTTCACGATGACCCCTCCCCAGCTCTAGTCGCGCCGTCCCAGAAGCCCGACATTCGGTGCTCCGGGGGTGCTCATCAGAGCACCCCCATGCACATTCAACAATTGTCAACAACCTTTTGCTCAAAGGTTGTTGAGTGGACACTCGGAACCAATTTCCTACTCCCTGGTAGGGGCATACGCTCGCCTCATGCGCCGAGCGAAAATCGTATGTACCCTGGGCCCCGCCACCGACTCATACGACCAGATCAAAGCCCTGGTCGAAGCCGGAATGGACATCGCCCGATTCAACCTCAGCCACGGCAGCTACGCCGACCATGAGGAGCGCTACCAGCGCGTACGCAAAGCCTCCGACGAGACCGGCCGCAGCGTCGGCGTCCTCGCAGACCTTCAGGGCCCGAAGATCCGCCTCGGCCGCTTCCGCGAAGGACCCGTACTCCTTGAACGCGGCGACGAGTTCACCATCACCGTCGAAGACCACGAAGGTGACCGCCACACCTGCGGCACCACCTACAAAGGCCTCGCCGCAGACGTCACCACCGGCGAACGCATCCTCGTCGACGACGGCCGCGTCACCCTCCAAGTCGTAGCGGTAGACGGCCCCCGCGTCCGCACCCTCGTCATCGAAGGAGGCATGGTCTCCGACAACAAGGGACTCAACCTCCCCGGCGTCGCAGTCTCCGTACCCGCCCTCTCCCAAAAAGACATCGAAGACCTCCGCTGGGCCCTGCGCACCGGCGCCGACGTCATCGCCCTCTCCTTCGTCCGCAACGGCAGCGACATCGAAGACGTCCACCGCATCATGGACGAAGAAGGCCGACGACTCCCCGTCATCGCCAAGATCGAAAAGCCCCAGGCAGTCGAAAACATCGACGACATCGTCGCCGCCTTCGACGGCATCATGGTCGCCCGCGGCGACCTCGGCGTCGAAATGCCCCTGGAACAAGTCCCCATCGTCCAGAAGCGAGCCGTCAAGCTCGCCAAGCGCAACGCCAAGCCCGTCATCGTCGCCACCCAAATGCTCGACTCGATGATCGACAACTCCCGGCCCACCCGCGCAGAAGCCTCCGACGTCGCCAACGCCGTCATCGACGGCACCGACGCCGTCATGCTCTCCGGCGAAACCAGCGTCGGCAAATACCCCGTCGAAACCGTCCGCACCATGTCCCGCATCGTCGAAGCCGCCGAAGAAGACATCCTCGCCAAGGGCCTCCCCCCACTCACCGACCGGAACAAGCCCCGCACCCAAGGCGGCGCAGTCGCCCGCGCCGCCGCCGAAATGGGCGACTTCCTCGGCGCCAAATTCCTCGTCGCCTTCACCCAAAGCGGAGACACCGTCCGCCGGCTCTCCCGCTACCGCTCACCCATCCCCCTCCTCGCCTTCACCCCAGACCCCTCCACCCGCTCCCAACTCAACCTCACCTGGGGCGTCGAAACCTTCCTCGGCCCCCACGTCGACTCCACCGACGCCATGGTCGCCCAGGTCGAAGAAGAACTCCTGCGCATCGGCCGCTGCGTCCCCGGCGACATCGTCGTGATCACAGCCGGCTCACCCCCCGGCGTCACCGGATCCACCAACCTCGTCCGCGTCCACCACATCGGTGACGCCGTCCGATAACACCAGCCACACCCAGCGGGAACGGCACCAGCCGTTCCCGCGCGGTCACGGCCCACCGCCGCGACCACCGGCCACCGTCGTCGGCACCCCGGCTACAGCACCTCACGTATAAGACGGGCCGTCGCAGGCAACTCCGGACGACTCCCACCCGTACTCGGAAAATGCCCACCCGACGCAGCCACCCGCGCATCGGCACCCAACTCCGCCCCAAACCGCATCACATGCCCCGCCGTCCCCTCACCCGCCACCGGGTCATCGGCCGCATGCACCACCCGTAACTCCCGGGCCGCCCGACGAATCCGCCGCCAGTCGAACTCCGGCGAGAAGAACGGCGCCAGCGCGTCACGGCCCACCTCACCGGCCATCGACGCCACGAACACCACCCCCGCGAACGCCCCCTCGGCCGCCGTGTCGTGCCGCTGAAGCAAACGCAGCACACTCACCCCGCCCAGGCTGTGCCCCACCAGCACCGTCTCGCCCGCCGGAGCCCCCCGCGCCCCCGCCTCCAACGCCTTCAGCCACACGTCGGCCGCAGGCGCGCACGGCTCCGGAAAGTCCGGCACCACCCCCTCGTCCCCCTCGGCCGAGGACTCCTCCGCCACGGACCCGTACCAGTGCTCGTCACTTGCCATGCCGTACCCATGTGCGATCACGTTCCTGCTCATGACTGAACCCCCCTGATCAATCGAAACGCTACGCAGCGTTTCGATAAAACGGTAGGGCTATCGTGAAGCCGTGTCAACCACTCCCCAGAACCCCAACCAGCCACCCCGCACCGGCGGCCGCCTCCGCAACGAAGACGCCCACCACTCCGTCCTCGAAGCCACCGCCGCACTCCTCGTCGAAAACGGCTACGGCGCCCTCACCATCGAGGGCGTCGCCAAGCGCGCCAACGTCGCCAAAAGCACCGTCTACCGCTGGTGGAAATCCAAGCCCGCCCTCGTCATGGACGCCTACACCCACGAAACCGCCGCCCGCGCTCCCGAACCCGACACCGGCACCCTCGCCGGCGACCTCACCGCCTTCGTCACCGACCTCTACCGCATCGGCAACAACCCCATCCGCACCAAAGCCCTCACCGGCCTCATGGCCGAAGCCCAACTCGACCCCACCTTCACCGACCCCTTCCGCGCCTGGGCCGCCACCCGCCGCGAAATCCTCCACACCCTCCTCACCCGCGCCGTCACCCGCGAGGAAATCCCCGCCGACATCGACCTCGAACACACCACCGACCTGTTCTTCGGCCCCTTCTGGTACCGCCTCCTCATCGCCCACGCCCCCCTCGACCCCACCGACGCCGAAGCCCACGTCACACGAGTCCTCAATGGAATCCGAGGAACCACATGACGGAATCCCGCCGCCTGCGACACGCCGCCGTGCTGCGGGGAGCGTGTCTGAAAGATCGTGTAAGTCCGTGATGTGGAAGCCTGGCCCGGGGCTCGGCCTCGGGCCTGTGGGCCAGGCGGATCGGACGAGTCATG